>PLHN01000152.1 GCA_003139975.1 Acidobacteriaceae bacterium | reverse complement strand
GCATGCGCATGCCTTTGCCGATGGTTTCCAGCTTGGGAGGAAGCACGATTTTGATAGCTTCGTTCTTGAGGAAGCCGTCAGGCTTGCCAGTGCGCTCAACTGCCTTGGTGGTGCTGACCTGAAGGGCTTGCTTGAGCCCGGCGATAATCTTGTCATTGCTCAAGCCGGACGTATTGGGTTGCCCAAGCCCTTCCGCCTTCTTAAGCGCCTCGTCAAGCTGCGCTGCCGAGTAAGTGGAACAACAAAGCATAAGAACGATAGCAACCAAAAGAGAACGCATGAGATCCTCACAGAAAAGAGTAAGCGCGATGATTGTAGCGCAACCGAGAAAATGGCTGACGGCAGGGATGGATCAGCTTGAATTTGTTTTGAAAGGGCACGGCTTCAGCCGGGCCGTAAACCACCGACGACAGTGATTGATTCGTGCTCTGACTCGGCTGTGCCTTTACTAAAGGGGGTGACAACCCGCCGTGTTACAAAGTCGCGACTAAACAGCAGCGTGGTTGCGAAGGCGGGCGGCAGAAGACAGTTCGCGGATGTCCTGAATGGAGGACGTGACAATCGGAGTGCGATACCCGGGATGGGAAAATTCCAGGCGCATGCCGCGGCCAACGAAGCTGCGCTTGAGCATCGTGCCTCCCCAGGTTGAACCCGAGATGGCAACGGCTGTAGGCTCGGGACAAAATTCCGGATGCCCCGAGATCAGCGCGGAACCGTCTTCAAGAAGGACGGCCGTGTAGCAGTGGTGCTGGGTCTGGATTTGCAGAACCGTGGCCGGCGGCAGATCGCTGAGGTAAACGCCGCCCTCAATCTCCGACTGAACGATCTGGTGATTGACCTCAGCGCTGAGGTTGGGGTGCGGCACGAAAAAGGAATTATGGCCCACGAAAATCTGCCTATTGGGGACAGTATACCTTGTCGGGGACTGGCCCGAAGGTTACGTTTGGGCCGGGGTGGATCGCAGCGGGGCCAAGGGAACGGCGGCCATGGCAAGGTCACGAAGGAAAGAAGAAAACGGTCTTGACACGAAAATCAGGAATCCGCTACTATGTGCTCGCCTTGGGATTTGCACTTCCCCGATCCTGAGACTCACGTACTTTCAAATACAATCGCTTCTTATCTCTGTGCACGGATGCGTGTGCGCTTGTGCTGTTTCGCTCGCTGTAACGTTATTTTCATTTGCAGCGGCGAGCGAACGGAGCGAGAATTGACAGGTCACGAAGTGACCCGCTCCAGACCAGGTTCCGTGAGTTGGAGATTATGAATTCCCCCGATTCCAAGAACCAAAGCAGTTGGCGAAGGCTGCGCGAACTGCTCGCCAAAATGTTTGGCAGGTTTAGCACGCGCCGCGAGCAACCTGGTACGGAGGAATGGACGGCGGTCCTTAACCGAGTCCGGGAGTTGTCAGAGGTTACGCGCAAGCCCCCAATTCCAACAGCGTCCACCAAAGAGTCAGAGCGGGAGCCCGGAACTAAAGCGGGCTGACGAAACGTGGCATCGGGCCCAGAGCGCCCGCCGCGATCTTCAGGGCAGACGTTCTTGGAAGACTCACCGCAAAAGAAAAGCGCCGCGCTTAACTCGACCTCGAGCGAAGCGCAGCGTCTCAGTGAGCCACCAGCCACTAATCACCATCCACGAACAGCCAACGACGAGAGACCAAAGACAAAGGATGAGCCCTATTCCGCCGAATGCAGCACTCGGAATGTGCTTCCTCCATTCGACCAGACGAGCACGAGCGCGTCCTGGCCTTTCGGAACGCTGCTGAGAGCTTGCGCCACATCGGAGGCTGATTTCATCGGCTTGCGGTCCACTTCCATAATGATGTCGCCGCGTCCGATACCCGCGTTATCCGCCGGACTTCCCGGCACAACGTCGTTGACGATCGCGCCGTGAACCGAGCTTGAAGCCTGCAACTGATCGCGCGCTTCCGGAGTCAGATCGGCGAGATTCAACCCCCAACGTCCTTTTCCATGCTCGGAGCTTGCGGTTTCGGAACCGTTCTTTCCGCCCAGCTCATCGAGCGTCACGGCAACGCTGACTGGCTTGTCGTCGCGCATCACTTCCAGACGAATCGTGTCGCCCGGCTGCTTTTGCCCGACCAACATCTGAAGTTCACCCGCATCGGTGATCGATTTGCCATCGAGTTCGGTGATTACGTCGCCCGTGCGCAGACCGGCTTTCGCTCCCGGCGCATCGGCCTGCTAGTCGCTGACAAGCGCACCCGCTGCCTTCGACAAGTGGAAGAACTTGGCGTTGTCGGGAGTCACGTCGGCGATCTGGATTCCGATGAAGCCGTGCGTGACTTTGCCGTAGCGGATGAGCGTGTTGACCGTGGGCTCAACGATCTGGGTCGGAATCGCAAATCCCATACCTGCGAACGAGCCGGAACCTGAAACCAGGAACGTGTTGATGCCGATCAGCTCGCCGTGCGCGTTGACCAGCGCTCCGCCGGAGTTGCCGGGATTGATCGCGGCNNCGATTGAGCGCGCTGATAATGCCACGCGTAACCGTGAACTGGAATCCGTAGGGATTGCCGAAAGCAAGCACGGTTTGTCCCGGATGAAGATTGGCCGAATTGCCCCACGGAACGCTGGGTAGGTTCGTGGCGTTGACCTTGATGACTGCGAGGTCCGTGAGCGGATCTGCGCCGATCAGCTTCGCAGACATGACTTCCTTGTTGCTCATGGTCACGCGGATATCGGTTGCGCCGTCGATGACGTGGTTGTT
>PLHN01000276.1 GCA_003139975.1 Acidobacteriaceae bacterium | reverse complement strand
TTCAAGCAGTTGACGCCGGACCCATGGCTGGATGCCGAGCATCGCTATCCGGTGGGCGCGCATGTAAGTGGACGCGTGATCAGCGTCACCGATTACGGCGCGTTCGTTGAATTGGAGCAGGGCATTGAGGGCCTGGTCCACGTGAGCGAAATGACCTGGTCGAAGCGGATGAAGCATCCGACGAAGCTGGTGAACGTGGGCGATCAGGTGGATTGCGTGGTGCTGCAGGTGAATCCGACCGAGCGCAGGATTTCGCTCGGGATGCGGCAACTGGCGGCCAATCCCTGGGATACGCTGCACGACAAGTATCCGGTGGGGGCGACGGTGGAAGGGCGCGTGCGCAACCTGACCGAGTTCGGCGCGTTTATCGAAATCGAAGATGGCATCGATGGCCTGGTGCACGTCAGCAATTTGAGCTGGACGACGCGGGTCAAGCATCCATCGGAAGTTTTGAAAAAAGGCGACCGCGTGAAGGCGGTGATCCTGGCGATCGAACCCGACAAGCGCCGCCTGTCGCTGGGCGTGAAGCAGATGCAGCCCGACGTTTGGGAGAGTTTCTTCGCCAAGCACCGCGTCGGCGACATCGTGCACGGCAAGGTGCTGCGCGTGGCGGCGTTCGGAGCGTTTGTGGAGATTTCCGAGGGCATCGAAGGTCTTTGCCATAACTCGGAAGCCGCGGACGCGAATGGACAACCGATTCATCTGGAACCGGGCAATGAGTTCGACTTCAAGATCATCAAGATGAATCAGGAAGAAAAGAAAGTCGGGCTGAGCATCCGGGCAGTGGGCGAAGAGGCCTCGCGCCAGGAAGTGGAGTCGTACAAGCATCCGTCTTCGTCGTCTTCTTCCTCGACTAGCACCACGATTGGCGACCTGATTTCGTGGAAGCGGGCGGGGGGGGATAGTAACTAGCTTCTATTCCGCTCGGGTTGACACGGATCGTCGCAGATAGATCGAGATAGGCCACCGGTAAGCGGTGGCCTTTTCTTATTATCCTCTTCTAACAAGCGCTATGTTACGAAAACAGGACAGTTCTGCTCTTTACAGATGACGATTGGCATCCTTGTGTATTTATTGCATAAGCTGTTACTCCAGGTGGGGGACGAAACGTTCCGATGAAGACGATTTTGCGCAGCTACCTGGTTGCATCGCTGGTTGCGGTCGTGCTGTTTGCCAGTAGAACTTTCGCCCAATGCGACGTAGGACCGCTCGACCTGGGTCCAGTGTTTTGCATTTCTGGAACGCAGGAAAGCGAGAGCTGTGCGGGGCCGGGGGATCCGGACGATAGCTGTATTGAGGGGGAGGGTCACTGCGCCGTGAAGAAAGGTACAGGGACGTACTACACCGCCGCCGAGGAGTACTGATGAAGGTTGCGACGGCGGCGGAGGCGGTGGTTGCAGCGGCGGTTGCCTGCTATATGGTTGCCCGCCTAGCTGGACGTGCAACGCCGATACCTGTTCCTGTGAATACTTGTTTGGAGAGGTTAAGGGACGAGGCAATAAACAACCCGGACGCCTTTGCAGCAATCGCACACTTGCTCGTACGGCGGCGCGCCGCATGGTTTTCTCGTCCGGCCATTATCGCAACGGTCAGCTCTATGAGGGATTACCGTGGGGCTCCTTCCACAACAAAGCAACCGACGACTTAGCCGGTGTGTCTAACCTAAACGAAGTGCCCTCCGGGGAAGGAAACACTCTTGGAGGTAAGACTATGAAAGTATCAGCGTTTTTGCTAGCCAGCGTTTGCACGGCTCCGTTGCTTTGCGCCCAGCAGGCGGCTTCGCCGACGGTTGAGCTCAAGGCGACCAGTCAGAAAGTCACGGCGGCAGTTGCGCTTGGCTCGCCCTATATCCTCAGCGCGGTTTGTGATGGCGCAGGAAATATCTACGTCCGCCTCAACGATGACCCTAGAGATGACGAACCCATGGAAAGGGTTACGGCATTGCCCATCAGAGAAATTTCTGCTGCAACGGGTCTGGTCAAAACCTTTCGAACTTTGGATGCCTTCCCTGGTGAGGCGCCAGGCCGGGAGGTAGTAGCAAAAAGTCTCTTTGCCACCTCCGACGGAAGAGTTTTCGAGGTAGCGAACCTGCGTGGCGATTTTTTCGTGGTGGAGTTCGGGCAAGACGGCTCCGTGAAGGAGAAAACGAAACTTATCGCGAGTGACCTACGGGGGTCGGACTTCCGTTTTGCCGTTTTCACTTCGGGAGAATACCTGCTAACCGCCATGACCGGGAAAGACCAGCTCACTCCCTTCACGGGGGTCTTTGCCCCGGACGGGCGACTATTGAAGAAGATCTATGAACCGGAGGACGAAGAGGCCCGCCAGAGGTCGAGACCCTATGAGCACCGTTCTGTCGTGACCGGCGCACGCGGCGTAGATTTCATTTATTCCGGCAGCGTTGCCGCTGGTTCGGATGGAAATATGTATCTGCTGCATGGGACCAGTTCTCCAGCGCTGATTTATGTGATTTCCCCCAAGGGAGATGTGGTTCGCAAGCTGCGAGTCGATGCCGGAGATCCCGATCTGGTGGCGACCAGTATCCGGTCTCACGGCTCGCGGCTCGCTATCCAATTCGTCAGCCAGCGACAGCGGCCGGATATGACGACCCTGATTAGAGTGACGGACCTGCAGGGAAAACCGATGGCGGACTATAGAGTAGACATGGCGGGGGCGAAGGAACCATCGGGGGCGCCCTTGAATCTAGCCGGGTACGACTCCGATGGCTTTACTTTCGCGCCCGACCTCAGGGACGGGAAGGTGTATTTTGTCAGGGCGAAGCTGCCGTAGAGGGGTTGATTCGGCCCTACTTGGCGTCAATCTTCAGATCGATATAAACCTGTGTGCGGTTGTCGAACTGGCTTACGGTTTTGGTGTGGCTTTTGTGCTTGTTGAAGAGCGCGTAGACCTCGTAGTCGATGTTCGCTTGCAGGCCCGGGAAGCGGTAGGTGCCTTCGGGGCCGACGATGTAGGTTTTTACCGAGCGGTCGCGCGTGTTGGTCAGGTAGACGACCGCATTCGGAAGCGGATTGTCGGCGTTGTCCAGTACCTTACCGAGGAGAAGGCGGGTGGTGGGCTCGGCTTTCTTGTCGCGCCCGAACAACTGGGCGGCAGCCGGCGCAGGGACGGCGAATAGTCCCAGCGTCAACATAGCGGCAACGGCGGCTGCGATGACTGCCCTTTTCATAGATCCATTGTGCCGATTTCGGCGCGCAAAGGCCACTACCAATTCAGGTGCAGGCCAATATCGGAGCGCTCATCGCTTTCGATATGAACCTTGACTTCGAGACCGGGCTGAAGCCGCCGGCCATCAGGTAGCTTGTAGCCCTTCACGTCAGCCCAGACCACATAATCGCCGGGTCCGGGCGGCACGCGCTGCGCAAATTCGCCGGTGTGATTGGAGTAGATCTCCCAGCGGACCTTTTTCTCGTCGGCTCGCCGGATCTTCACCTTGACGGCGTAAAGAGTGTGCCCGTCGGGGTCGAAGACGGTGCCAAAAATAAGCGCGTAGGGCTTTGGCTTTTCTGCGGCGCGGGCCGGGCCCGAAGCGAGAATCGCGAGCAGGAACAGAACGATCCCGGCGATGGTGGGGCCGTGGCGGAATATCGGGATGCCTGGGAACCTACTCAGAGCTCGTCCTCGTCTTCGTCGTCTTCCTTCTTGGCGGCGTCCTCGTCGTCCTCGTCTTCGTCGTCAATTTCGTCTTCGCCGACCATCTTCAGCTCGATGTNNCCGCACTCCGGGCACGAGACCACTGCACCTTCATCGACCTCATCTTCCTCGATGTCCAGGTCGGTCTCGCATTCAGGACAGTACACCATGCTTGCCTCCACGCTCAGGATGTCCCCCTGTTATATTTAGTTTCTTCGCGAGGAATACGTCAAGTGGGATACCGAGAAAATTGTGGTTTGCTGCGGGAAGGTCTCAAGATGCATTTGGGCGCCCGTTTGGTGGTGGCTGGGACGTTTGCGGTGAGTTTCAGCTGCTGTGCTGTTTTGTGCGCTGCGCAACAGGCCGTGGGTGCTCCTGGCGCGGATAAACACGTCGCCGACGCGCCCCCGCCCGACGCCCGCATTGTGGAGGCGATCGGGAAGATTTCGCCGGAGGGCATCCGGCAGACGATCGAGAAGCTGGTCAGCTTTGGGAACCGGTCCACGATTTCCCCGCAGGACGAGGAATCGATCAAGGCGGGAAAGGGGATTGGCGCGGCGCGAGAGTGGATCAAGGCCGAGTTTGAACGATATTCGAAAGACTGCGGTGGCTGCCTGGAGGTCAAGACCGACGAGTTTGTCGAGCAGCCGGGTGAACGGATCCCGAAGCTGACGGAAATCACCAATGTTTATGCGGTGTTGCGCGGGACGGATTCTGCGCAGGCAAATCGCATCGTGCTGGTCACCGGGCATTACGACTCGCGCAACAGCGATACCTTCAACGGCACAGATCCGGCGCCTGGCGCGAATGATGATGGGAGTGGAACGGCCGTTAGCCTGGAGTGCGCGCGCGTTTTGAGCAAGTACAAGTTTCCGGCGACAATCATCTTCCTTACGGTCGCGGGGGAAGAACAGGGCCTTAATGGCAGCAAGCATTTTGCGCAGATGGCCAAGCAGCAGGGATGGAAGATCGAAGCGGTTTTGAACAACGACATTGTGGGCGGCGACCGCAATCCGGAACAGGATGCGAGCGTGGTGCGGGTGTTTTCGGAAGGAATCCCGGCCGCGGCGACCGATGCGGAAATAAAGCGGTTGCGGGCGCTCGGCGGCGAGAGCGATTCGACCTCGCGAGAGCTGGCTCGCTACATTGCCGAGGTGGGGCGCACCTATCAAGCCGGAGTAAAGCCGCTGCTCACGTTTCGCCAGGACCGCTATCTGCGGGGCGGCGACCACTACTCCTTCAACCAGCAGGGATTCACGGCGGTGCGGTTGACCGAATTTCGCGAAGACTACAACCATCAACATCAGAGTGTACGCACGGAGAACGGCATCGAGTTTGGCGACTTGCCGAAGTTTGTCGATTACGACTATGTGGCGCACGTGGCGCGGTTGAACGCCGCAACGCTGGCCGCGCTGGCGTCGGCTCCGGCGGCGCCGGCAAACGTGAAAATGCTCACGAAAAACCTGGACAACGATACGACATTGACGTGGCAGGCCTCGCCGGGAGCGGTTGGCTATGAAGTGGTGCGGCGGGCGACGAGCGCTCCGGATTGGGAGCGGGCGGAGGCGGTGGGCGGCGCGACGCGTGCAACTGTGAAGGTTTCGAAGGATAATGTGATATTCGGCGTACGGGCGCTCGATGCGGCTGGGCATCGCAGCTTGCCCGTGGTGCCGGAACCGGAAAGGTGAGAACAAGGTTTCAGGATTTCAAAGTTTCAAAGTCAAAATCCGGTCGCACTTGGGGTTTTCCTTGAAACTTTGAAACATGGTACATAAATGAGACGCGGAGGAACCATTTCGTTCAGCTTCCCGCCCTTTACCGGGTGGGTGAGGCGTATTGTCATTGCCTGCACGGCGATCTATCTTCTTCAGCTCATTCTGGAAAGCGCGTTCCGCATCAGCTTTCGCCCGGCGGAAGAACTGTTGGCGCTGATCCCCGTCTTCGTGATGAGGGGCGAGGTCTGGCAACTGGTTACATATTCGCTGTTGCACGCCGGTTTCGGCCACCTGTTTTTCAACATGCTCACGCTCTGGTTCATCGGGTCGTATCTGGAGCGCGACTGGGGACCGCGGCGCTTTATTGAGTGCTACCTGTTTTGCGTAGTGGGCGCAGCGCTGGTGACGATTGCTGTGGCTTACACGCATTTTCTTGGAATGAGCCCGCGCACGGCGACGGTGGGCGCTTCGGGCGGCATATTTGGGTTGCTAATGGCGTTCGGCATTCTCTATGCCGATCAGGAGATGTTCCTGTTTCCGCTGCCGTTTTCGATCAAGGCGAAGTATCTGGTCGGAATCTGGATCGTGGTCGCGATCGTGGGCGTGTTCAGTCCGACCCAAGACGGCGTTGCTAACTTTGCGCACCTGGGCGGCCTGTTGTTTGGATTTCTTTTCGTCAAGTTCCTGCCGCGGCGCGGCCTGACCTATACGGCCTCGGAGCAATACTTCGGCGCACGGAACTGGTATTACCGGTGGAAGCGGCGGCGGGCGGCCAGGAAATTCGAAGTCTACATGCGGCAGCACGACCGCAAGGTCAATTTTGACGAGCACGGCAACTACATTCCGCCGGATGATGACAAGAAGAATGGCGGGTCGAAGTCCGGCTGGGTGAACTAAGGTTTCACCGCCGAGACGCAGAGTGCGCCGAGGGAATCTCTTCTCTTTTCTCTTTGCTCGGTTATCCGAACATCTCATCAAATCTTGCAAAGATGCGCGCTGGAAGACTTGTCGCCTGCGCCTTTCCTTTGAAGCCCAAGTCGTGACCCGCGCCTTCGACCTCTATTAATTCGTTTTTCGCGGGGAGTAGCTCCAGCGCTTTCTTCATCTCATCGACGCTGCCGAACGGGTCGCGCGTGCCGTGAACGAACAGGCTCGGCGTGCCCAGGTTAGGAAGGTGCTCGATGCGAAGCTGGTCAGGCTTGCGCGGCGGATGAAGCGGATAGGAAAGGAGCAGCAGGCCCGATACAAGTTCGGGCTCAGCGGCACAGAGGATCGTGGACTGACGGCCCCCGTAGGAGTGGCCGCCGAGGAATATTCTTCCGCTTACTTGCTCTCGCATGGCGGCAACCGCGTTGCGAAGGCCGGCACGATCGCGCTCGGCTTGGCCGGGAAAGGGAGGGCCGGTCGGCCGCTGCTGGCGGTAGGGCAGGTCGCAGCGCAGAACGTTGTAGCCGTGCCTGCAGAAAGTTTCGGCGAGCGCGACGAGCAGGGGCGCCGCGCAGTTGCTGCCGGCGCCGTGGGTGAGGATGAGGGCATCGTCCGTCGGCTTCGGCGGCGAGTACAGGAAGCCGCGCACGCCGGGATCGAGCGACGGATCGAAGAATGAAGAGATTCCGTCCATAAGAAATCAACCTAGGACTTGCGGCGGAGCTTGGCGACTGGCCGGTCGTCTTCTCCCACGGTGTGCAGGCGCATGAAGTTGGTTGCGCCGGAAGCGAACTTTGTCCCGGCGACCATGCCGAGCACGTCTCCCGCGCGGATGAGCCCTTTCGAAAAAAGTTCTTTCTCGGCTATTTTGAGCATGGATTCGGCCGACCCCCGATGATCCTTGTGAACCGGATGCACTCCCCAGAGCGTATTCATGCGATTGCAAACCTTGGGATGGCGGCTGAAAGCGTAGATGCAGACTTTGGGGCGATGCTTGGAGAGCATGCGGGCGGTATCGCCGCTTTCAGTGAAGACGGCAATGGCGCGCATGGGCAAATCCTCGGCAGCGTGCGCGATCGATTCGCAGATTGTTTCTGCGATTGAATAGCGATGCTCCTCGCGGCGCCGGCGGGGCGGCGGCAATTGCGCCATGTTCGCCTCGGCTTCGAGAACAATGCGAGCCATCATGGCAACGGCTTCGCGTGGATAGCGGCCGCTGGCGGTTTCGCCGGAAAGCATGACGGCGTCGGTGCCATCGAAAATGGCGTTGGCCACGTCGCTCGCTTCCGCCCGCGTGGGGCGCGGGTTTTCGGTCATGGATTCGAGCATCTGCGTGGCCGTGATGACGGGCCTACGCCATACCCCGGCACGCTGAATTACCTTTTTCTGAATGATAGGCACGCGCTCGGGCGGCAGTTCCACTCCAAGGTCGCCGCGGGCGATCATGACGCCGTCGGTGGCTTCGAGAATTTCCTCCAACTGTTCGATGGCCTGCGGCTTTTCGAGCTTGGCGATGATCCAGGTTTCNNGCCAGGCGGATGTCATCGGCCGAGCGCACGAAGGAGAGGGCTACGACGTCGACTCCGTGCTTGAGACCGAATTGAAGATCGACCTTGTCCTTTTCGGTGAGCGCGGGAATGGAAACAGCAGCGCCCGGGAGGTTGATGCCCTGATGCTCGGCGAGCAGGCCGCCGTTGCGGACTTCACACTCCACGTCGTTGCCGCGAACGACGCGGACCTTGAGTTCAATGCGGCCATCAGAGAGCAGGATGAGCGCGCCCGGCGAGACTTCGCGGGCCAGGCCGGGGAAATCGGTCGAGAGGAGCGTCGCGGTTCC
>PLHN01000411.1 GCA_003139975.1 Acidobacteriaceae bacterium | reverse complement strand
GCGATTGACGAGGCGGCGGCGCGGCACCATGTGGATCCCAGCCTGGTGCGGTCGGTGGTCAAGGTGGAATCGAATTTCAATCCCAATGCGTTGTCGCGCAAGGGGGCGATGGGATTGATGCAGCTGATGCCTTCGACGGCGCGTTCGCTGAATGTTTCCAATCCTTTTGACCCGCAACAAAACGTGGATGCCGGGGTTCGCCATCTAAAGAAGCTGCTGGAAAGCTACGGTGGGGACGTGCGGCTGAGCCTGGCTGCCTATAACGCAGGCGCGGGAGCGGTGGCGCGGAGCGCGGGGATTCCGAGATTTGGGGAGACGCGGAACTACGTGCGCCGGATTACGGAATTGTATGCGGGCGGAGGCGCGGGCGGGACGCGGGTGATTTTCAATCCCGTGCATGACCCGGTGCGCATGGAACGGGATGAGCGGGGCGTGCTGCATATGAGCAATACGGACTGACGTTCTTGCGCTCGGATTTGCTTCGCCCAGGTTAGCGCCCACAGAACGGGCGCGAGCCTGGGGCACCAAGTGAAGAAGTAAGTACGGATAGTAAGTGAAGACCCAGGCTTCTACGACCCTAACTCGCGGCCAATCGGGCTTATTGCATCGCGCTGGGCGGTGGGGCGCGATCGTGTGTGCGATCGCGCTGATGAGCGTCTTCGTCTCTGGACTGTTGGCGTCGCCGGCGTTTGCTCGCGTGCATCACAACGATGCCTGGGCGCGGCAGCAATTCACGAAAGCGGAGCGGATGCGGGAGGCGCTGAACGGGCGTCCAGCGAACCAGCGGACGCGGCGCGAATATCAGCACGCTATTGATGCGTACCGGCGAGTTTACTTTGGCAGCCCGGCATCGTCGAAGGCGGACCCGAGCGTGGTGGCTACGGCGGAATTGCTGGTCGAGATGGGCCGGCGCTTCAACGACAACAAAATCTTGCGTGGGGCGGTGGATGAGTACCGGTTTCTGCGGAAGGAATATCCGGGGAGCAAGTACCGGTTCGAGGCGCTGTTCACCATCGGCGAGATTTACAAGGACGACCTGAACGATCCGGAGCAGGCACGGAAGACGTTTGAGGATTTTCTGCACCGCTATCCCCGGAACCGGCTGGCCGAGGACGCGCGGGCAGCGGTGAAGGAACTGGAGGACGCGGCGGCCGAAGAGAAGGAACGGACGGCGCGCAAGGGCCGCGGAAAAGAGGGCGGGAAAGAAGCGGCGGCCGCTTCTGGTGGCGAGGCTTCGGCTGCGGCCCCGGATACAGAGGCCGAGGCGCGGCGGAGCGAATTACCGCGGGTGACTGGGGTAAGGCATTGGTCGACTCCGGACTACACGCGAGTCGCCATTGATGTTGAGCAGGACGTGAAGTTCAATTCGCAGCGTATCGCGAATCCGGACCGGATTTTCTTTGACATCCTGGATACGAAGTTGGCGTCAACGCTGGTGGGGAAGACCTTTGACGTGGATGACGGATTCTTGAAGAAAATTCGCGTGGCGGAAAACAAGCCAGGGCAGACGCGCATTGTGCTGGAGGTAGATGACCTGGCGCGCTATGACGCGTTTCTGCTGCCCGATCCGTACCGGCTGATTATCGATATTCACGGGAAACAGAGCCGGGCTGCTGAACTGGCGAAGGCGCATGCAGCGGTGGGCACAGCGGTGCCGGCGGTGGAATCCTCGGCGGCTTCGGATTCGACCGATGAGGATGACGCCGGCGACATGGCGGTGGAGCGCAAAGGCAAGGTGCAGGCAGAGAAAGAACACGCAATCGTTGGGAAGTTAGGAACGGGCAAGGCAGAATCCGCCAAGTCAGACGGCGCAAAGAAGGAAAAGGCGAACGCCGATGCGGACGAGGGCGCGACCGCGCCGGGCACGACGGGAGTGGTAAAGACGACCGTTGCCGTCAAGGGATCGGATCGCCGGATTCCGAAGACGATCGTTGGCCCGGACGATGATGCATCGGCGAGAACATCGAAGAGCGCAAGCACAAAGTCGCACGGGAATGGGGCGGCGCATCCCTGGGGTGCAGCGAATGCTTCGGGGGTTGGAGAAGCACAAGATGACGAAGATGTGGCGGAGGCCAAGGTTTCAAAGCCGGACGAGACGGCATTAGCGGTCACACCGAAGGGGACGACACTGCGCGGGAAGAAAACGCGGGGACCGTCGACGGCCGCGGCGGACACGGCCGACCTTGAGACGCGGGAAGCGCAGCCCACCGCGGCGGGAAACCGATCGCTGACGCGGGCTCTGGGGCTGAAGATTGGGAAGATCGTGATCGACGCGGGGCATGGCGGACACGATACGGGAACGATCGGTCCGAACGGGCTGCTCGAAAAAGATCTGGTGCTCGATGTGGCCAGGCGGCTGGGGCGCATGCTCGAAACGCGGCTGGGCGCGGAAGTAGTTTACACACGGCGGGACGACACATTCATTCCGCTGGAAACACGGACGGCGATTGCGAACCGCGAACGCGCCGACCTGTTTATTTCGATCCACGCCAACTCCAGCCGGGACGAGGACGCGCGCGGAGTGGAGACTTACTATCTGAATTTCACCTCGTCGCCGGAAGCGCTGGAAGTGGCGGCGCGCGAGAACGCAGTTTCGGAAAAATCGATTCATGAACTGCAAGACCTGGTGAAGAAGATCGCGCTGAAGGAAAAGATCGACGAGTCTCGCGAGTTCGCTTCGGATGTGCAGGATTCACTCTATGGCGGGCTGGCTTTGAGGAATGCGGGAATCCGGAATCGCGGGGTGAAGAAGGCGCCGTTCATTGTGCTGATCGGGGCGAATATGCCGTCGATTCTGGCGGAGATTTCCTTCGTGTCGAATCCGGCGGACGAACGCAAGCTGGAAACTTCCGAGCACCGGCAGCGAATTGCGGAATCGCTCTACCGCGGCGTGGCGAGATACGCGGGCGGGCTGAGCGGGGTGAAAGTGGCGAGCAAGGTTGAGAAGACGGAAGGGCAGTAGCCGTGGGATAGACCGGGTCTGGGGGTACGCAGTACTAACTGCCAGGCGCGATTCGCGAATCAAGCTCAAATCTTATCGCGACCTGCGCAGCGCGTAGATTACCCACGGAGCAATGCGTCTCTCGCTTACCCAGTGATAAGGTTCATCGCCTTTCGCCAGCGGCTTATGCACCTCGACTAACTCAAGTTCGGCACCTGCGTAAACTTCGAGATAGGACTCATGGGGCCAGAGAATGTCCACCGCCGGCGACCGGTCCTCGAAATCGGTGGTGATGATTTTCACCGGATCGCCCGGGCGAGCGTTACGGTTCTCGGGAAAATTCCTGGTCGAGAACGAAGCCCANNTCCATGCCGGGAATGTTGTCGAACGTGAACGCCGACTGAATGAGCGAAAAACTCGCGCGCGGCAAGGCGCTCATGTCGTCGCCGGGAATGAGGCGGTAATCGCCCTGCGGATCAAGCTCGCGTGCCCGCGAAACCATCTCCTCCGAGATGTCCACGCCCACCGGTTCAAATCCGAACCCGCGGAGGAAGCGGGTCGAGCGCCCCGTACCGCAATCGAAATCGAGCGCCGCAGTGCCCTTCGCGTGCGCGCGAAAAATTTCCGGCAAGTCGCGGAACGCGAGGTGATACGTGTTCGCGAATTCAAGCTTCGAATAAGCGTCGGCGCGAGTGGCGTTCTCGTAGCAATTGACAAAATTCATGGGGCTTCCCGCCGATTGTAGCTCCGCTTCTAGCTTTCGTCCGCGACAGGATTCCGCAGCGTACCAACGCCTTCAATCGAAACCTCGACCACATCGCCAGCTCCAACGGGCCCAACCCCCTTCGGAGTTCCAGTAGCGATCAGATCGCCAGGTTCGAGCGTCATGATCTGCGAAATGTAGCGGATGACGACGTCGAGCGCGAAGATGAAATCCCGCGTATTGCCCGATTGCCGAACCTCGCCATTGACGCGGGTTTCCACCTGCACTCCAGTCCAAGGATCGAGCCCGTCGATGACCAGCGGCCCGACCGGACAGAACGTGTCGAAGCCTTTGGCGCGCGTCCACTGTCCGTCTTTGTTCTGGAGATCGCGGGCCGTGAAATCGTCGACGCAGGTGTAACCGAGTATGTAAGGACGCACATCTTCGTCGTCGCGCAGACGTCGCGCGCGCCGCCCGATGACAACTCCCAACTCGCCTTCGTAATCGGTGCGCGCGGAAACCTTAGGCCGGAGAATTGTGGCTCCGGGAGCGAGCAACGCGCTCGGCGGCTTGAAGAAGAGCAGCGGTTCGACGGGAACATCGTGTCCGAGTTCAGCTGCGTGCTCGCGATAGTTGCGTCCGACGCAGACAATCTTGGAAGGCTCGACCGGAGGCAAAAGCGCCGTCTGCGCAAGCGGAATCGGTGCTGGCTCAATGCGACGGCTAGGCAAGCCTTCGACATCGCCGCCGCTCGCGTGCGGAGGCTTGAGAAGCAGCCGCGTGATGGCATCGCCGCCCGCAACCGATTCGACGAAGCCGTAATGGGTGGAACCGTTGAGATGAAATCGGCAATATTTCATAGAGGCTCAGAACCGCAGAGTACGCTGAGCGCGCGGAGCAGGTAAAGGGGGAAATTGGAGCACTCCCTGGGAAGTAAATCCCCGGCGAGACGCGCCTCGGGCCTTCGGTCAACCTGAGTTTTGAAGGATCAATTGCTCACCGGCACGGTTTCGCTGGCTTCTTCCGACTTCGCACTCTCGTTGCCGCGCCCGTCGACTGCGGAAACGGAGTAGACGTAAGTCTTGCCGAAGCTGACCGCGCTGTCGCGATAAGATGGCGCTTTCACGAGCTCGGAATTCAGCTTGACCGCGTTCTTTCCCTCGGCGCCAGCCTCGCTGCGGAACACATTGTAGCCCGCGAGGTCGGCGCTCGTCACCGGAGCCCAGATGAGGTCGACGAACGGCTTCTGCCCCTCTCCGGAATAGACCGCCTGAAGCCCGACAGGCACGGCAGGCGGGAAAACGTCGTGAGCGAAAATGCGCACGGCCGGGCTGTCGTCCCCTTCCACCTGCACTTCGCCGCCCGGCCGCATGACAATGCTTACGGCAGTGATGCGGTAAAGGTAGGTCTTCTCCCATTCAATCGCATCGAGGAAATGCGCCGGACCGGCCGCACCGGCCGGCACTTCGCCCGCGACCGTTTCCTTACCCGTGCTTTCGTCCCGACGGTAAATGCGATAGCGAAATTGCAGGCCAGAGTTGGCCGCTGCTTGACCAGTGCTCGTCCACGTGAGCAGCACGCCATCTTCATTCGGCTGTGCCGCGAGATCGGCGGGCGCGGGCAGAGTCACGATCGCCGGTATATGCACGCGATTGGAAGGTCCAGCCCCGCGAGCGCTGCGGTTCAACACTTCTACGGCATAGGTGAGATCGGCCTCCGGATTGTCGCTTAGAGCGCTCGCAGGGAATGTGTCAGTGAAAGCCTGCGACATAGTTTGCCTGGCCTGCGCCTTCTGCCCGGATTTCTTCGGCGTGATCGTCGGAGGCGGAAGGGTAGCGACGGGATTGCTGCAGACAGTTATGCCGGCTTGGGTGCTGCGGCAGATTCGGGTCGGCCCCAGCGAGCGCACACTCTCATGGTCTGTGGTCAGCGTTGGTTCGCTCCAGGTCAGAGTTACAGAGTTCCCCTTGCGCGCGGCGCGCAGATCCGAAGGAGGTTTGGGCAATTCGAGCGACGGCGGCAGCGGCGCACCGGTCTGGGCGCAGCTGGCGAGCAGCAGGCAAAGAGCTGACAAAGCCAAGAACGTTGTCGAAGGCGCTTTCATGCGGAAATGAAAAGGGTAGCAGACGACACAGGTTAGTGGCGCGTGGCTTGCAGGTGCGCGCACGGGCGTGGCGCCCGGCCTCGATCCTTAGAGTATGTAGCGCGACAGATCCTGATCTTTCACGATCTCGCTCAGCATTTTCTGCACGTAGGCTGCGTCGACGGTGAACTGCTGGCCCTTCTTTTCGGGAGCTTCGAAGCTGATTTCGTCGAGCACGCGCTCCATGATCGTGTGCAGGCGGCGGGCTCCGATGTTTTCCGTACCTTCGTTTACGCGAAACGCAAAACGCGCCACTTCTTCGAGCGCGTCGGGTGTGAACTCCAGCTTCACGCCTTCGGTCTCGAGCAGCGCGATGTATTGCTTGGTCAGCGACGACTTCGGCTCGGTGAGAATCCGGATGAAGTCTTCCATGGTGAGCGACTGAAGCTCAACGCGGATCGGAAAACGTCCTTGCAGTTCGGGAATCAGATCGCTCGGCTTGGAGACGTGAAATGCGCCAGCGGCAACAAACAGGATGTGATCGGTGCGCACCATGCCGTAGCG
>PLHN01000439.1 GCA_003139975.1 Acidobacteriaceae bacterium | reverse complement strand
ATTTGGTAATTTTGTAATTGGGTAATTTGGTAATTTCAAATCAAAAGCAGGCCCGATTCCAAATTGCAAAATTACGCGATTACCAAATTGCAAAATCTCCTACCGGTCGATATCTCCCAGCACGATGTCGATGCTCCCGACGGCTGCGACCACGTCGGCGATCAAGCATCCTTCGCACATTTTGGCCAGCGTTTGCAGGTTCGCATACGATGGGCCGCGCATGTGCACGCGATACGGTTTGGCCGTGCCGTCGCTCACCACGTAGTAGCCCATCTCGCCGCGGGGCGATTCCACGCCTTGGTAAACTTCGCCCGCCGGAACGGTGAAGCCCTCGGTGATGATCTTGAAGTGATAAATGAGGGCTTCCATCTGCGTCTTCATCTTCTCTCGATCCGGCAGCACCACTTTTGGCGCATCCGCCTTTACCGGACCTTCCGGCATCCCTGCAAGCGCCTGCTGCACCATTCCGATAGATTCGCGCAGTTCCTGGACGCGGCAGATATATCGCGCAAATACATCACCTTCCGTCTGAACCGGAACCTTAAACTTGAAGTTTTCGTAGCCCGTATAAGGACTGTCGCGCCGGAGGTCGATATCGACGCCGCTGCCGCGTAATGTGGGCCCACAAGCTCCGAGAGCGATGGCATCCTGGGCGCTCAAGCGAGCCACGCCCTTGGTGCGCATCAGAAAAATCGGATTCCCCGTCAGCAAGCCTTCGTATTCATCCACTTTGCTGGTGAAGGGGTCAGCAAATTTCTTGACGTGCTCGAAGAAGTCCAACGGCGGCTCCAGCGCCAGCCCGCCAATGCGGAAATAGGAGGTCATCATGCGCTGGCCGCTGACCATTTCAAAAAGCCGGAGAACGTCTTCGCGCTCCCGGAAGCAATATAAAAGGACCGTCATCGCGCCCAGGTCCATGGCATGGGTTCCCAGCCAGACCAGGTGCGAATTAATGCGGGTCAACTCATTCATCAGAACCCGCATCCACTGCGCCTTGGGAGGGATCTCGATCCCGAGCAACTTCTCCACTGCCAGGCAGTAGGTGAGGTTGTTGGTCAGCGGGCAGAGGTAGTCGATGCGGTCGGTCAGGGGAACAACTTGCTGGTAGAACTTGGCCTCGCAGGTCTTCTCGATCCCGGTATGCAGGTAACCAATCTCAGGCCGCAGCCGGACGATAGTCTCGCCGTCAATCTCGAGCACCAGCCGCAGCACGCCGTGCGTGGAGGGGTGCTGCGGTCCCATGTTGAGGACAACAGTGCGATCCTGTTCGGACTGAGCAAGACTGGCAGAGGTTGGAGACATGGTTTACCGGTACCCTTCCACCGGATAGTCCTTCCGCAGGGGATGGCCTTCCCAGTCATCGGGCATCATGATGCGTTTCAGGTTGGGGTGTCCGGTGAAGCGCACGCCAAACAGATCGAACACCTCGCGTTCGTAGTGATTCGCCGACGGCCAGACCGACGTGACCGACTCGATGGCCGGGCTGGATCCGTCAAGCCGCGCCTTCAGCCGCACGCGCTCTTTTTTCGGGATCGACAGCAGATGGTAGACGACCTCGAAGCGCGGTTCCGATGGATACCAATCTACACAGGTGAGGTCCGAAAGATAGTTAAACGGGCAGTCGGGGTCGTCGCGCAAGATGGCGCACGCTTCTCGAATGAAAGACTTGTCAATCCAGATCGTGAGTTCGTCGCGGTCGAACTTTGCGTCTTGAACCGCGGTGCCAATGGAGTCGAGCAGCCGCCCCAGCGCCGGATGCGACTTGAGCAGCTCGATATCGGTAATCGGGGGAGCGAGCGGCACTAGATGTCTCCCCTTTTAAGATGACTCAAGCCCCAGTCAAGGACACCCTTTTTCCATATGTAGAAAAGGCCGACGAGCACGACGGCGATGTACACAATCATTTCCCAGAATCCAAACATCTTCAGTTCGCGAAGAATTACCGCCCATGAATAAAGGAAAACAGCCTCCACATCGAATAAGATAAAAAGCATCGCCACCAGGTAGAACTTCACCGAGAAGCGTCCGCGGGCATCGCCTACCGGTGGCACGCCGCATTCATAGGGAGACATCTTGCTTCGGCCCGGTTTGTGCTGTCCGACGAGCCAGGAAAGGACCACAATCGCTGTAGCAAGCGCCGTCGCGATGCCGAAATGCATCAGCAGGGGCAGGTAGCGAGCGAAGTAATTGTCTGGCATAGGAGGAGCTATATATAATGCGCGCCAAGCACAATCTTAAACTCCCTAGATTAGTTTTTGGTTGCCGGGAGTGTCAAGCAACTACGCGCATACCACGTCTTTTATTTTGAAGGCGTGAGAATCGGGAACACCAGAGAAAGCCGGGATTGCATGATTTTTGGTTTTAATACGGACATTCGCCACGAGGACACCGTCTACCACGTGCAGAGCGAAGCGCGCGAGGGAGAGCAATTGCTGCAAACGCAGGTCTTCGTTCGCGGCCGCTGCATCGGCACGCGCGCGGTTTCGTTGGCTTCGATGGTTGCCGCTGGCGGCGAGAACACCGCTGGTCAGAAAACTGATGGGGCCAACGCGGGTCCGGGCGCCCCGGATCAGAATGACGATCAGAAAAAAGAAAAAATGCTCCGCGATCTGCACCGCGAGGTGCTGGACGCGATCCGCGAGGGGCGGCTCGATTCTGTTCTCAACAAGCGGGACACTCCCGAAACGCTCGCGGCCGTCAAGGAACTCGATCTGGAGTGGACGAATGCCGATTCCGTGCACGCGGGTGGAACCCTGATGATGCATCTCAGGGTTACCGAGGGAGGCGCACCGATCCAGGGTGCCCGGCTGACATTCCGGTTTGCGCGCCCCGACGCCGCGCCTTATTATGCACAGATTCTCACCGACTCGGCCGGCAAAGCCGAGATGAGGGTGCAGGTGGATGAGAAGTCACTGCCGGATGCTTCCGTGCTTGTGCAGGCAAGCTTCGGCGGCCGAACGGCCACGCGCAAGTTCCAACTCCGGCAGAGGATCTAGCAAGAGTTGGGGGTAAGGAGTTCCGATCCCATGAAGAAGACAGGAGCTCAGATTCTTTGGGAGTGCCTGGAGCGCGAGGGCGTGACCCACGCATTCGGGTATCCCGGCGGCGCCATCCTGCCTGCTTACGATGCCCTGAAGCACAGCCGCATTCACCACGTGCTGGTGCGCCACGAGCAGGGAGCCACGCATATGGCGGATGGGTACGCGCGCGCCGGCGGCGAGGTTGGAGTCGCCATCGCGACCTCCGGACCCGGCGCGACCAACATGGTGACCGGCATCGCCACCGCCATGCTCGACTCTTCTCCCATCGTTTGCATCACTGGTCAAGTGGGCAGCAGGGTGATTGGGTCGGACGCCTTTCAGGAAACCGACATCACCGGCATCACGCTCCCCGTCACCAAGCACAATTACCTGGTAACGCACGTTGACGAACTGGCGCGCACTTTGCGCGAGGCCTTCTATGTGGCGCGTTCGGGACGGCCGGGGCCGGTTCTCGTCGACATCACCAAAGATGCGCAGCAGTCCTCCTGCGAATTCGACTGGGAGGCCGCCAAGCCCCAATTGCCCGGCTATCGTCCGGACCTTTCACCGGCGCCGAAAGAGTATGAGCAGGCACTGGAATTAATTCGCAAGTCCAAGCGGCCGGTGATTCTGCTGGGTCACGGAGCAATTGAGTCCGGCGCCATGAGTGAGGTTCGCGAGTTGGCCGAGCGCGCGGGGATCCCGGTAGCGCTTACGCTGCTTGGCCTGGGCGCGCTTCCGGCTTCTCATCGGCTCAACCTCGGCATGATGGGCATGCACGGAGAGGCCTGGGTGAACCACACCATCCAGGAAGCCGACCTCTTGATCGCGCTCGGCATGCGTTTCGACGACCGCGTCACGGGTAACCTGAAAACCTATGCTACGAATGCCAAGAAAATTCATGTGGAGATCGATCCTGCGGAAATCAACAAGAACGTGAAGGTGGACGTAGCGTTGGTCGGAGATCTGCGCGCGATCCTGCGGGTGATGTTGCCCAAAATCGAAGCCATCGATCGCAGCGAGTGGACACACTTTATCGATCATCTGCGCGGTGACTCGGCTGTCCGTGACATTCAGAACCTGCCGGATACCGGCCATCTCTATGCCGCTCACGTTATCAACGACCTGTGGCGCGAAACCCGAGGCGGCGACGTGATCGTGGTGACCGACGTGGGCCAGCACCAGATGTGGGAGGCGCAGTACTACAAGCACGAAACTCCGCGCTCGCTGATTACTTCCGGCGGCTTAGGGACCATGGGATTTGCCTTGCCTGCGGCCATTGGAGCGAAGGTTGCGCGCCCCGAAGCGGAAGTCTGGGTCGTGGTGGGCGACGGCGGATTCCAGATGACGATGGCGGAACTGGCAACCCTGGTGCAGGAGAAGCTGAAGGTCAACATTGCGATCATTAACAACGGCTTTCTCGGTATGGTGCGCCAGTGGCAGGAATTTTTTTACGAGCGCAATTACCAGGCCACTCCGCTGCTGAACCCGGATTTCGGCAAGATCGCGGACGCCTACGGCATCCGGAATATAACCGTCACCGAACGGGCGCAGGTGGTGCCGGCCGTGCAATCGGCGCGCCAGCACGACGGGCCCGTGTTGCTGGATTTCAAAGTTGAACAGGAGGACACGGTCTATCCTATGGTCGCGGCCGGCTCTGCCCTGCACGAGATGATCCGTCGCCCAAGTCCAATCGTGGAGACGGCGGAAGACGAGTAATCCAGTTTGCTGGACACATTATGCTGAATACCTTTGTTGTGTACGTGGAAAACAAGCCGGGCGTACTGACGCGCGTAGCCTCTTTGTTTCGCCGGCGAGCGTTCAATATCGACTCACTCACGGTGGGGCGCACGGAAAAACCCGAAGTCTCGCGCATGACCATTACGGTCGATGCCGACCATGATCAGGCCCGCCGCATCGAAGCCAACCTTTATAAGCTGGTCAACGTGCTGCTGGTCGAAAACATCACAACCGAGCCTGCCATCGTGCGCGATCTGGCGATGATCAAAGTCGCCGCGACGCACGGAGGGCGGTCGCACGTGCTCGAACTGGCAAGCGTGTTCCGCGCGCGTGTGGTTGATGTTGCGCCCGAATCGCTCATTATGGAAATCACCGGCGACGAAGACAAAATTGACGGGCTGCTTGAGGTGCTGCGTCCTTACGGCATTCTGGAAATGGTAAGGACAGGCATCGTTGCGATGCGCCGCGGAAGCAAGCCCTCTTCCTTTGCCCGCGCGGCGAACAGCACGTCGCAAGCGGTTGGGGGCGACGACGTCCAGCAATCGGTGTAACGCACAACCCCTTGAGATGAATCTGATCATCAATGGCGAGAGCCGCGTCTCAGAAGCGGAAACCCTGGGCGCGCTGGTCGAGCAGCTTGGGATGAAGCCCGACCGCGTCGCGGTTGAGCTCAATCGCGAAATCGTCCGCCGCGAGGCGTGGCCGCAAACGCGATTGAAGGATGGGGATCAGTTGGAGATCGTCCATTTTGTCGGCGGTGGATCGTTTTTCGAAGACTCGACTCCCAACTGAGTGCCGCTGAGCTTCGCCCTCATCATCTGCGCCGCCAGATTCAGGATGCGATCGGCGGCATCGGCGGGGCTCACACCGCGGGCGTGGATATTCGAAATCAGATTCCGGTCGGCATCGGTATGCGTGTAATGAGGGCGATACGCCATATATGCTGACAAGCTCTCGGCCGTAGCGAGTCCCGGCCGTTCTCCAATCAGAAGTACGGCGACGGCCGGCAGAAGCAGTTCGCCAACCTCATTCAGGATTCCGACACGGCAATGACGAATCACGGACACCTGGCCGAGCGTCCAGCCACGGGCTTTGGCCCCTGCATGCAAGGCCGGCAATAAAGCCGGAACCTGAGCGGCAACTGCCGTGACGGAAAGGCCATCTCCGATGACAATTTGCAGATCGTTATGCGCAGGACAACGCTTTCGTAGCTCGCCCCGCGACGCCTCGCGGAAGATTCGCCCCAGGTTGGGCTGCAATAGGTACTCATCTTTGGATCCTGCCGCTGTCGAAACTTCGAACAGCCCCCACGTCTTGATGAACTGCGCCCCAAATTGCGTTTCGAGATCCAACTCGGCGCGTACCGCGTCCCGGGCGGCGGCATGGGCCTGGCGCAGATCGAGTAGAGTGCCGGTACGGTAAGCGGCTCCGGAACGGCCCGTGAGCACGCGCGCCGGAGTGCGCGCACGAATCTTCCTCACGACTTCCGGCCAGTTGCCGGAGAGCAGCAGGTCGTCCGCGCCGTCGGTCATGGGATGCTCTCGAGCGATGATTCGAGTCCTTGCATCAGCCGCCGCCGCGCAGGTGCATCCAGCAATGCTGGCTCCTCGTCGCGATAGATGCCCATGACCTGCAGCCAGGAAAGAAACTCCGGCGCGGGCCGGAGTTTGTGAATTCGCCTTGCCGCCAAAGCATCGTGATAGCTGGTGGACTGATAGTTCAGCATCACATCGTCGGAGCAGGGAACGCCCATAAAGTAGTTACAGCCGGCGGCCGCGAGCAGGAAGAGAAGATTGTCGGCCGAGTTCTGATCCGCGGCGGCGTGGTTCGTATAACACACATCGCAGCCCATCGGCAGCCCCAGCAGCTTGCCCATGAAGTGATCTTCGAGGCCGGCGCGAATGATCTGGCGCTCATCGTACAGGTATTCCGGCCCAATAAATCCGACGACGCTGTTCACCAGAAACGGATCGAGCGTCCGCGCCACGGCGTACGCCCGCGCTTCCAAAGTCAGCTGGTCCACGCCGTGATGCGCCTCGGCCGAAAGCGCGCTGCCCTGGCCGGTTTCAAAGTACATGACGTTGGCGCCTTTCCACGCCACGTCGCGCTGGCGATGTTGTTCGAGCACCTCGTCTCGCCCCTCGCGCAACATTCCCAGGGTGATTCCAAAGCTCCGATTGGCCGCTTCGGTGCCCGCGATCGACTGAAACAGCAGGTCGACAGGCGCGCCTCGCCTGAGGGCGGCAAGCTGGGTCGTGACATGTGCCAGGCAGCAGCCTTGCGTGGGAACTTCGTAAGCGTCGATCAAGCGGGCAATCGCCTCGAGGATCGAGCGAACGGTCTCCACCGAATCCGTCGCAGGGTTGACGCCGATCACCGCATCTCCGCAGCCGTAGAGCAAACCTTCAAAAGCCGAGAGCAGAATTCCGCCGGCATCGTCCGCCGGATGGTTGGGCTGGACGCGTATTCCTAGTACGCCCGATTCACCCATGGTGTTGCGGCAGCGCGTGACGTTGCGAATCTTGGCCGCGCCCAGAATCAGATCTTTGTTGCTCATGATCTTGGCCACTGCCGCGGCCATCTCGGGCATGATCGCCCACTGCAGACGCTTCAAATCGGCAGCAGAAGTCGCGTCATCAAGAATGAATTCGCGGAACTCGCCGACGGTCTGGCTCTGGATGGGCCGAAAAGCCTCTTCATCGAATGTCTCGGCGATCAGACGGCTCACGTCGTCCTCGGCGGGATCGATCAGCGGCCTTTGCACGATTTCCGCGAGCGGAAGATCGGCAAGCTTGCGTTTGGCCGCTACCCGCTCACGCTCCGAACGAGCCGCCAGTCCCGCCAGGTGGTCGCCAGACTTTTCCTCGTTCGCTTTGGCAAACAAGTCGCGCAGATCACAAAAGGAGAAGTCTTCGGACATACAGAGGTAAGGGTAGCACTTGGCTTGCAAGCGGCAACTTCGACAAACGCCACGATGAGATTAATTCGGATGGGGGCCCCGGGCAGAGTCGAACTGCCGACCAACGGTTTAGGAAACCGCTGCTCTATCCATCTGAGCTACGGGGCCACTTTCCCGCGGAGCCATTGCGGCACCGTCCGATTATCTCACGTTGGTTTCTAAAGGACGCCACGTCGAGAAGTTCCGTGGAAGCGAGTTTCGAAGAGTTGCTAGCATTGACTTGCCCTGTGGCTGAGCCTACGATCTCGCGTAAGGGTGAGGCCAACGACTATGTCCCCCGCGAGCCGCTGCAAGTTGGGCCACGCCTGGCTAGTCTTCAAGCAGGCTAGTTGTCGCTTCAACGAGACGATCTTTGCCGGACGAATGGCAATTGCCCTTGCTCTAACTGCCGTCTCGATGCTCGGTCAGCAGAAGCCCGTGCCGCCGGCTCCAGCAGCGGGGATCGAATTTCCCGTCCTCATGCAGCATAAAATCTCTGCCGGCAAGACCCGTGTCGGAACCAAGGTCCATGCCAAACTTATCATCGCCACCCTGTTCAAAGGCCAAGTGATCCCGGAGGGCGCGATCATGTCCGGGGAAGTTACCGAGTCCGCGGTGAAGTCTGCGACTCTTCCATCCCGGCTTGGCGTTCGCGTGGACTCTGCGCAATGGAAGAATGGTTCCATCCCCATCAGGGTTTACGTAACTGCCTGGTATTACCCGTTGGCAATGCCGGATGAGGAACAACAGTCTGGCATATCTGATGGCCCTATGCTTCCAGCTGGTAGGCCAGCCAGAAACCACCACCCAATTGCACCGCCGGAGTCTGATGCGGATGCAGCCCCACCCAGGGCTGGCAGCATTTCGCAACACCGCATATTGATGAAAAATGTGGAGTCCACGCGCAATAGCGACGGAGCCGTCATCCTCACTTCCAAGCACTCCAATCTCAAACTCGATAAGGGGATTACGTATGTCCTCGCCGCCGACGGGCTCGTACCGGCAAAGTAATCGGCACCGCCTCACGCCAGGCGGGCCCACAAATGCTGCACGAGATCATTCGAGTTCGTGACCGGTATCACAGACGGGTGCTTCCTCGTACAAGGAAAATCATTGGTTCGCCTTAGGCGCATATGATTCTGTTCGACCCAGGGCGGAGACGAAGAATCCGGCCGCCGTCATCGTGCAGCATTCGGTTTGAACATGTGCAGGGAGGAAAGGTAAAAACCATGAGTCTCAGCCAGCTTGCCCGGACCATCAAGGAGTCGGCGACTCTCAAGCTGAACGAAACCGCCGCTCAGCTTCGCGAAAAAGGAGAGCCGATCATACATTTGGGAGGCGGCGAACCCAAGACCAAGGCCCCAATTGACGCCATCATCAACTGCGTCGCGTTGCTGAACACTGGAGAGATCCGGTACACGCCGCCGGACGGCATTCCCGCGCTGAAAAAAGCCATCATCCGCTACACCGA
>PLHN01000500.1:2854-13246 GCA_003139975.1 Acidobacteriaceae bacterium | reverse complement strand
CCCAGCATCTCGAAGAACGTGTGATGGCGGTTGGTGAAGCCTACGTTTTCGAGATCGTTGTGCTTGCCGCCGGCTCGCACGCACTTTTGCGAAGTGGTGGCGCGCGAGTAGTCGCGCTTCTCCAGGCCAAGGAAGACGTCTTTGAACTGGTTCATGCCGGCGTTGGTGAACAGAAGCGTCGGGTCGTTTGCCGGGACGAGCGACGACGAATGCACCTCGCGGTGCCCCTTCTCGATGAAGAAGTCGAGGAATTTGCGGCGGATCTGGGAGCCTGTAGGCATGGAAACTTGAATTCTAAATGATTCCCACGCAACAGCGTTCCCAGTTCCCGGTTCTCGGTTCCCAGTCAAGCGCCGATGTCGCAATCTTCCGCTCTACTTCGCCACGTCTTCGGTCTTCTCGGCGCCCTTCTTGACGCCGTGGCCTACGGCCTTTGTCCCCTTCTTGACGCCATGGCCGGTGTCCTTGGCAACGGTCTTGGTTGCCTTGCCGGTGTCTTTCGCTCCCTTTTCCGTGGCTTCGCCGGTCTTTACCGCGGCTTTTTTGGTGACGTGTCCTGTGTCCTTCGCAGCCTTGTCGGTCGCTTTGCCCGTGTCGTCAGCCGCCTTCTTCACATCGGTTCCAACCTGACCATATGCGAAAGAAGCCACACCAAGCAGCAGGGCGGTAAGCGCGAACGAGAATCTCGTCTTCATAGTTCCTCCAGAAACTGTTGGCAGATTTTTACCAGATTAGCAGAAGGCTAGCACGACATGCACGCCCGCCCCGGAAGGTCAGCCTGCCTTATTGGCGTCGGCCTAAACTAGCGTTGAAGACCTTTAGGCCAACGCCGCCTGACTTCACTATCAGGTTTCAGGGGTCTCGCTTTCCAATTCGGTGAGCGTCTCCTCTTCCACATCCCACTTTTTCAGGATCGTGAAAATAGTCTTTGATCCGAACCCGGCGCGCATGAGATTGCGGAAAATGCGCGCCGCCCCTTTTTGGTCCTTGGGTTTTTCCAGGCGCTTACGCCGCAGATAAGCACGCGCAAGGTCCTCTTCTTTTACGCCTTCATAGACAGAAGCAACAGCTTTTTCGATGACATCGCCGTGCACGCCCTTCGCCTTCAGATCGGTCACAACACGCATGCGGCCGAATTTTTCCGTGTCGCGCCGGTACGACGAATAGGCTGCCGCGTAACGGGCATCGTTCAAATACCCGTGGTCTTTCAGGCGGACAATGATCAGCTCGACCAGGGTTTTACCAACTTCGGTGTCCTCCACGCGATTGCGCAGGAGCCGCTTCAATTCGGCGACCGATCGACTGCGGCGAGCAAGCGCAGCAATCGCATAGTCGTAAAGCTCCGCTTCGGTAAACAGCTTTCTCGGACGGCCAAACGCCATGTCTACACGATAGCGCTGTGCAGCATAGTTGTCAGCGTCCCAGAGAGCCGAGACGAGTTTGCTGCTTTCTTCGGCTTGCTAGCGTGTTTCCGTGGCGGAGTTGTGGTCGCCGGTACTGGCGGAGTCGCCGGCTCACGGAGTCGCCGCTGGCGGAGCCGCCGGCACCGCCGCCGGTGCCGCGGGCGGCGCAACCAAAGCGGCCTTGACGGAAGGCGGCAGCTTATCGGCATTGGCCAGCAGCAGCGACATCTGCCACATCTGCGTTTCATTGAGCGATTTGCTGAAGCCCGGCATTCCAGTCAGGCGAAAACCGTTGAAAATTTTCCAATAAGTTTCGCCCGGCTCATCGTCGGTCACGCCCTTTCCCTGAAAAAGCTGGGGCGGATGCGGATACATTCCAGTGGCGATCGCGCTCTTTGGCGCAAGCGGCAGCCCATGGCAAACCGCGCAATCTTGCTTGTAGAGTTCGGCGCCGGCCAGGTAATTCGCTTCGGTCGCCTGGATCGGCACGTTTTTCGGCATTTCCTTGTCGATGCGCGCATGCTGCGCTTTCCGTGCCAACACAGATTCGAACGGCATATCAGGGTCGGTCGTCGCCACCGGCGCACTTCCACCCGTGAGGTAGAAGTAAATCAGCGTCGGAACCAGAAGGATTCCCAGGATCAATCCAGCAATAAATTTCAAAGGTCAGCCCTTCCTTTCTGAGGTTTGAATACTTTAGCATCCCAAGCAGATGCGTGGAGACAAGGTGAGGCGTTCCTGTCGGCACCCTAAGTCTGAAAACTGCATCCAAAATGCAGCGTGTGGTTCCGACAGGGTCCGATAGCTTTTCTACAAAAGGATGACGGCTTTCCAGCGCAGCGGCCTTATGCTATTCGGGGGCGCATTCCACGTGCCCGAACCCGCACGCCTTAAGTAAGGACTCGAATCTAACCATGCAAATCGTCAGCACAGCCAGTGCATTTCCCGAACACTACTATCCGCAAGAGGAACTGGTCGAAGAACTCCGCCAATACTGGGGAGATCGGATGAAGAATCCCGCGGTGCTGCGGCGTCTGCATCGCCACGTGGGCGTTGACGGCCGCTATCTAGCGCTCCCCAAGAGCGATTACCTGCGCATGAAAACCTGGGGAGAGGCCAATCGGCACTGGATTCGCGTGGCAACCGAACTGGGCGAAAAAGCGGTAAGCGGCGCGCTCGCCCACGCCGGTTTGCGCCCGCAAGATCTTGCCGCCTTCTTCTTCACCTCTGTGACAGGGATTTCGAGTCCTTCGATCGATGCGCTGCTGATCAACAAAATGGGATTGTGCCGCAACATCCGCCGCCTCCCGATTTTCGGGCTCGGATGCGTAGCAGGAGCGGCTGGCATTTCGCGAGCCGCGGACTATGTAAAGGCCTATCCTGGTCAAATCGCCCTGTTGCTTTCGGTGGAACTTTGTTCCCTCACGATTCAGCGCGAAGATCTCTCAGTGGCCAACCTTATTTCGTCGGGGCTGTTTGGCGATGGGGCTGCGGCCGTAATTGTTGCAGGTGACGAGTGCGGCCTCGAAGGGCCAACTATCGTCGCAACCCAGTCGGTGTTCTATCCGGACACCGAAGGGATGATGGGTTGGGACATCTCGGAAAAGGGCTTCCGCATCGTTCTTTCGCCGGAGGTGCCGAATCTCGTACGGAAGAACCTGGCGCACGACGTCGACGACTTCCTTACGACGCGCGGGCTTACGCGAGCCGATATTGGGAGCTGGGTGCTGCACACTGGCGGCCCCAAGATTCTGGAAGCCACGGCCGAAGCTCTCGAACTGAAGAATGGCCAGCTCGACGCCTCCTGGGAATGCCTCCGGCGGACCGGCAACCTGTCGTCGGCTTCGGTGTTGGTAGTGCTCGAAGAGGTAATGAAGAACCGCCGCCCCGAGCCGGGCACCTACGGCATTCTAGCCGCCATGGGGCCGGGATTCTGTTCGGAATTTCTGTTGCTGAAATGGTGAGAGCAACCGTCGTTGGTCGTTCGTCCTTCGTCGTTCGCGATTTCGCCCGCCACTGCCCACCGGTTAGACCTGCACACTCGGATTGTTCGCGAAGATGCTAAGTCAGCCCACATTTGCCTCCAGGTGCTCCTCGCTCCGCGCACCCGGCAAGAGAAAGTAGTGGCTCGATTCCCATAAAGAGAGCAGAAACGCGACAGCGCTGAGATTTCCGTCGTGTCTTTCTGCACACAGGCGAACTCGCCGAGACACAATACGAGCTCGACATAACGCCATAACTCGCTTCTTTTCAACACGCTATCTGCGGCCTCCCGGATGCTTTCTCATGAGCGTGCGCAATCAGAATCACGGCGATCAGGGAGGCACGTCATGCAAACGCAAGTGATGGAAACAATGATGCAGGGGCTGGTGATCGTCGGTGGCCTGACCTTCTCGCTCGCAGTATCGCTGCTGATCGAAGAACTGATTTTCGGGCGCATCGTCCGACTGGCATTCGAGCGCCGCCCAACGACTTCCAGGCAGTACCAGAAGCCTGGGACTGCTCGAATCGAACACTACTAAATCGAACACCAATCAAAGGAGCACCACCATGCTTTTCGCAAAGTACTTGCTGCTAGGCGCCGGCGTCGCGATGTTCGTGATTGCCGCCGCAATTCTCGGTTATGACGCTTACCTGTTCCTCGGGTACCGGCGACGCCTGTTGTCTCCCGAAGGAGCGACCGCCGGTCTGCAGCCGCCGGTTCGCTGGCGCACTGCCGTCGCTCTCGTCATGCTGGCCTGGGCCCCGCTGTTGGTTTCGGCCGGCATCATCATTGTTCCGGCTGGAATGGCCGGCGTCCGCGTCAGCCAGACGCAGGGCACTTTGGCTGGCACTCTCTATCCCGGCGTCCATTTTGTTGTACCCATGGTCGAGCGCGTCGAGTTATTCAACACCCGCGACCAGTTGTTCACGACCGGCATTGCCGAAGACGGGCCCGCCAAAGGCGCGCCTAAGGGCGAACCGCTCAACGTCCAGACCAAGGAAGGGCTCCCGCTCGGCCTGGCAATTACGGTCCGCTACCAGGTTGATCCCAAGCGCCTCGACTACATTGAAGCGCATTTGCCGCAGCCGCTCGAGAAGGAGCTCGTGCCGCCCATCGTCGCGACGGTGTTCCGCGAAATGGCTCCCTCGTACACGGTGCGCGAACTCTTTTCATCGAAACGCGAGGAGGTCCGCCAGCGCTCGGCGGAAGCCATTCGCCAACGCCTGACCGCCGATGGCGTCAACGTGAAAGAAGTGATGCTGCGCGATATCCAATTGCCGCCTGAATATGCCAAGGGGCTTGAGGCGCTGCTCATCAAGGAACAGGAAAACGACCGCATGGCCGTTGAGACAGAGATTCACCAGAAGCAAGTGAAGATCGCCGATGCCGACGCAGAGGCGCGGAAAGTGCAGCAGGTGAAGCAAGCCGAGGGGCAGGCTTCCGTACGCGTGCTTGAGGCGAAGGGCGAATCGGATGCAATGCAGTATCTGCTGCCGCTGAAAGAAAAACAGATCCAGCAATCGAAACTGGAAGCCGAAGCCCGCAAGGAGGCAACGGTGAAGAATGCCGAAGCGTCCGGCGAAGCCAAGCTGATCGACAGCAAAGCCGAGATGGAACGCCGCAAGCTGCTGGCGCAGGCAGAAGCCGAGCGCATCCGCCTCACCGCCTCCGCCGATGCCGAGCGCATGCAAAGTGAAAGCACGATCCTGAAACAGAATCCGCTGCTGATTAACAAGATTGTCGCCGAACGCCTCTCCGACAAGCTGCAGATCATGATGGTGCCGGCCGACGGCAAGTTCTTCTTCACCAACGACGTGCTGCGCGGCATGAACCCGGCCAACCACGTGAGCCAGGCTGAAGACGCGGAACCGAATGAAAAATAACTGATTTTTCGGAATTGTCATTCCGACCCGGAGCGAAGCCGAAGGCGAGGAATCTGCAATTTGGTGCGAGGCGAGAACATGCAGATTCCTCGTCGCGTTCGCTCCCCGGAATGGCAACAGAGCAGAGAATCCAGGAATGAACCACAAAGGCACACCATGCCAGGCCCTCCGCACATCCCGCGATATAATCAGCGCATCCGGCACATGCTTGCGCGCGCGTCCAGCGGTCTGCGAATTGGGTTCCCGCATTCGCACTTCCTGGTATTGCTAAGGATGGCTGCCCTGTTGTTTGGCGCGCTGCTTCTCCCCTCTTCGTTGTACGCGTCCAATCTTGGCGTCGCGGCGCGCCAACTGGCGGATCGCATCGCCGCCGTTAGCGGGCCCGGGGCGCTGTCGCTTGACGTCACCAACCGCTCCTCGCTCGACGACAAGTCTGTGCGCGAGGTGCGCAGCGCACTCCAGGCTCAACTGCGCGTGCAAGGCGTGCGGACGGTTGCCGCCGATCAATCCATGGGCAGCGTCAACGTCGTTCTCTCCGAAAGCCTCCGGGAGTATGTTTGGACGGCCGAGGTCGCTATCGGCAGCGACCAGCCGCGTGTTGCTCTCGTGTCGCTGGCGCGCGATCATTCGACCGCGTCATCCTCATCAGCGCTGCCGATCACTCTGAAGAAGACATTTCTCTTCGCCCAAGAACAGCCGATCCTCGATGCTGCGCTGGTCGATATGTCCGAAGGCGCGCGGCTTCTTGTGCTCGATGCGACACGGGTCGCCGCGTACCGCCAGCAATCCGGGCATTGGGAGCTGGAGACAGCCCTGCCGATTCCGTCCACACGTACGTTTCCGCGTGACACGCGCGGCCGACTGTTGCTCCGCCGCGATCATCTCTTTGACGCTTATCTTCCAGGAACGTTCTGCCGGTCGAGCGCCGCCGCTCCGCTCCGCCTCGATTGCGCGGCCAGCGACGACCCGTGGCCGCTCACGCCCGAAGACACCGGGGCTAGCAGCGCCAACCTACCTGTCGTCCGCGCCTTCTTTGCCCCCGCGCGCAATTTCTTCACCGGCGCCTTATCCCCCGGCATCGGAAAGATCTCCAACGTTCCGTCGTTCTATAGCGCCGCCACACTTCCGCGCTCGAACTATACGCTCTGGGTGCTGGCCACCGTCGACGGCTCGGTTCATCTGGTTGACGGCTTCACCGATCAGGCCATCCGCGGCGGCCACACCGGAAGCGACTTGACTGCGCTGCGCTCCATTTGCGGCGTGGGCACGCAGATTCTCGTCTCCGAAAGCGGAGACCCAGAGCACGACACTTTGCGCGCCTACGAAATTCCCGATCGCGAGCCGGTCGCCGTCAGCTCTCCAATCGAGTTCGACGGGCCGATCACCGCTCTGTGGCCCGATGCGAGCCTTACCGCGGTGGTCATTGTGAAACGCGAAGATACAGGTTGGTATGAAGCGAATCGCATTTCTATTACTTGCGCTAATTAGCGCGGCATACGTCGCCACGGCCGCCACGCGCCCGCACTACGGCGGAACGCTGCGCGTCGTGATGCAGTCCGCTCCCGCAACCCTGGAACTGCCGGGCGTCAACGCTCCCACCGACTACTGGGACATGACGCGCGTGCTGTCATTGGTCGGCGACAACCTGGTGAAGATTGATGCCGAAGATCGTCCGCAGCCGGCGCTCGCCCTCGCCTGGCAGCATGACTCGGCCGCACGGCATTGGCAATTCACTCTGCGACATGGCGTGAAGTTTCACGACGGAAGCCCAGCCACGGCTACTGCCATCGCACAGATTCTTGGCGCGCTTCACGCCGACTGGGATGTTCATGCCGCGGCCGATTCGCTGATTATTGATACTGACTCTCCAATTCCTTCGCTGCTAGCCGAATTGGCGTTGCCGCGCAATCTGATTGTGACGCGTAACGCGAGCGGCGTGCCGGTCGGCACCGGCCCCTTTCGCGTTGTCGAGTTTCAGCCAGGAAAATCTCTCAAGCTCGCCGCCAGCGAGGACAGCTGGGCGGGCCGCCCGTTTCTCGACGCGATTGAGATCGAATTTGGAAAGTCGCTTCGCGATCAGGCGCTCGCGCTCGATCTGGGTCGTGCCGATGTGATCGAATCCGCCCCCCAGACGGCAACCGCGGCACCGCGCAGCCGAACGGCATCCTCGCTGTCGATGGAGTTGATGGCGCTCGTCTTCACGACAAATTCCAAGGCGCCGGACGTCCATCTGCGGCAGGCGCTCGCCCTCTCGATTGATCGCAAGCCGATTCAGTCCGTGCTGCTGAAGGGCGCGGGTGAACCGGCGGCCTGCATTTTGCCCAATTGGATGACCGGCTACAGCGCGGCGTTCGCAACGCAAGTAAATGTGCAGCGTGCGAAAACCCTGCTAGCCGATTCGCATCAGCCGGCGCTGACACTTAGCTACGATCCGCGCGATCCGCAGGCACAACTTATTGCCGAGCGAATCGCGCTGAATGCGCGCGAGGCCGGCATTACCGTCCAGGTGTCGCTCTCGGGCGCCGACGACATTCGCCTGGTGCGCATCGCGTTGCCCAACCCCGACCCCGCTCTCGCGCTGCGCGAAATGGCTCGACAGTTGGCGCTGCCGCAGCCTGTGCTCCACGGCAACAGAGTGGAAGATCTTTACCAGGCTGAGCGCGCGCTGCTCGACGGCGACGCGGTAATCCCGCTCTTTCATTTGCCGGTGGCGAGCGCAGCCGGAGCGCGAGTACACGGCTGGGCGCCCGACCAGCTCGGCGCATGGAACCTCGCAGACATTTGGCTGGAGGACTCACGATGAGCTTCCGCCAGAAGCTGCTTCTGCTGTTTGCCGCAACCATTCTGTCGTGCGTGGCGGTGATGTCGGTGTCCGTGTACGGCACGATGCGGCAGTCTTTCGAGCTGGCAAATCAGGACCGTGCCAGCTCGGTCGCGGCGCAATTTCGATCCGAGTTCCAGCGCCGCGGCCAGGAGGTCGAGCGCAGAGTCGACTCGGTCGCAGCGAGCGAAACTGTACAACGCATCGCGCTCGAAATCAATCGTGGCGCGTCCTCCGGAGGTGGAGATACGAACGCCTATCCGAGCGAAGCGCGCGCACTCGCCACTCAGCAGCAACTCGATTTCCTGGAGCTTGTAGACCGCCAGGGCACCATCCTGTCCTCGGCGCAGTGGCAGGCAAAGTTTGGATACCCCGAGCCTGCGATTGCGTCCTCCACCGTCCCGGCCGGCGCGTTCCTGAAGCGCGAAGACTTGCCGAATGGCCCGACGCTTGGCCTGTTTGCGGTGCGTGCCGTTCACATCGGCGAGCAGCCTTTGTTCGTGATCGGAGGTGAGCGGCTCGACCAGGGATTTCTTTCCACTCTGGATATTCCGGTCGGAACGCGCGTGCTGCTTTATCAGAATCTCGACACGAAATGGAATCCGCAGTCGTTGCTTGATTTGAACGGCCCAGCAGCCGGTGCTGACCGGGTCGCTCCACTCATTGAAAAGGTGCGCGGCACGGGCCAGGAGGCGTACGGCGTGATTTACTGGACTGCCGACTCCGCCGATGTTGAAGTCTTCCATGCCATTCCTCTCATCGGACAAAATCAGCAGCCGATGGGGATTTTGCTCGTCGGCAGTTCGCGGCGGCCGCTGATCGAACTGCAGCGGCGCGTCATCTCGACCGCAATGCTGGTTGGCGGGGCGGGAATTCTGGTCGCGGTTCTGGCCAGTTTGTGGTTTGGGGCGCGCGTCACGCGGCCGGTTGTCTCGCTCGCCGAGGCTGCGCACCGGGTCGCGGCCGGCGATCTGTCTGCCAAAGTTGAGGTCGAATCAAGCGACGAGCTTGGCGAACTAGCCGCATCGTTCAACCGCATGACCGAAGATCTCTTGCAGCAGAAAGACCGCGCCGCGCAAGCGGAACGCGTTGCGGCATGGCGCGAACTGGCTCGCCGCCTGGCGCATGAACTCAAGAATCCGCTATTTCCATTGCAAGTGACGGTCGAAAATTTGATGCGCGCCAAAACAAAATCGCCCGCGATGTTTGAGGAGGTTTTTCAGGAAGGAACCGCGACCCTGCTCGCGGAGATCAATAATCTGAAGACAATCGTCGGGCGCTTCAGCGAATTTTCGAAAATGCCGCAACCGCAGCACCGGCCCACGCAAGTGAACGATGTATTGCGATCGGTGTTGCGCGTGTTCCAGGCGCAATTGCAGGCAAACAACAACATTGTCGTGCGTACCGAGCTGCCTGCCGACCTCCCAGAAATTTCGGCCGACCCCGATTTGCTGCATCGCGTGCTGTCGAATCTGGTGCTCAACGCTATCGACGCCATGCCACTGGGCGGAGAGTTGACGTTGCGCACTGCCGCGGCCGGCTCCGCCGAACCCGGAACTGGCGTCACCATCTTCGTTTCCGATACCGGCTCCGGCCTCACGCCGGAAGAATGCGCGCGCCTGTTCACTCCTTATTACACAACCAAGCAGCACGGCACCGGGCTCGGGTTAGCGATCGTGCAATCGGTGGTAAGCGACCATGGCGGGAAAATTTCCGTCGCCAGCGCAAAAGAAAAGGGAACGACATTTCAAATCGAGTTGCCCGCATGAGGAGCCAAATCAACCGAGGCGTCTCTGCAGTAGATTTGGGTTTGCAGTTCAACTGACGGGATGTGAGGTCCATTATCGTGCCGCAAAAAGCGCACCTGCTCATTGTTGACGACGAAGCCAATACGCTGGCCTCGCTCTCGCGCGCCTTTCGCTTGGACGGTCACGAGGCGACCGTCTGCGACAATGCGGCGAAGGCCCTCGAACTCGCAACGACACAGCCCTTCGATCTGATCCTTTCCGATGTCGTCATGCCGGGCAAAGACGGACTTGCGCTGCTCGAAGAATTAAAGGCACAAGGCGTGTCCGCACCCGTGGTCATGATGTCAGGTCAGGCGCACATTGAAATGGCGGTCCGCGCCACACGGCTGGGGGCACTGGATTTTCTTGAAAAGCCGATCTCGACCGAGAAACTTCTGCTCACCGTCGAAAATGCCCTCAAGCTGGGCCGGTTGGAACGCCAAAACCGCGACCTGGAACGCCGGCTGGGGAAACACGAAATTATCTCGACTGGCGAAACCATGCGCCGCGTCAT
>PLHN01000500.1:0-2837 GCA_003139975.1 Acidobacteriaceae bacterium | reverse complement strand
GTGGAAAGCGAACTATTCGGCCACGAAAAGGGATCGTTCACCGGCGCCGGGGCGCGCCATCTTGGCAAATTTGAGCAGGCGCAGCACGGCACCATCTTTCTCGACGAGATCGGAGACATGCCGCTGCCCATGCAGGCCAAACTGCTGCGCGTGCTAGAAGAAGGCGAAGTCGAACGCATCGGCGGAGACCGCGCCATCGCCGTGGATGTGCGGGTAGTCGTCGCCACGCACCGCGATCTCGAAGCGCTGGCGCGCGAAGGAAAATTCCGCCAGGACCTGTTCCACCGCGTTTACGTTTTTCCGCTCCGCCTGCCGCCGCTGCGTGAGCGTCGAGAAGACATTCCCGCGCTGGTCGAGCATTTCGCCGCCCAGGTCAGCGCTACCAACGGATGGAAGCCGATGCCCTTCACCTCCGATGCCATTGCAGCTCTGCAGCAGCACTCCTGGCCGGGCAATATTCGCGAACTGCGAAACGCCGTCGAGCGGCTCATGCTGCTCGCGACGTCGAACGAGGTCAATGCTGAAACAGTAGCCCTGGCGCTACCCGCTTCCGCCGCCGGACCCGATTCCGCATCTACAGGCCCAGGCCCGTTAGCCGACCGCGTGCGTGCCTTCGAAAAACAGACGATCCTGTCCGAGTTGAAGCGCAATCACAATCAGATTTCGAACACAGCGCGTGCGCTAGGGCTTGAGCGGTCTCATCTTTATAAGAAGGCCGAGCAGGTGGGAATTGACCTGAAAGCGGTCCGGAATGACAGTGGGAGTCGGGATTAGTTGCATTCCTGCGCATCCAATAAGACAATCCCATTGACCACTCATGAGCCCCCAATCCGAACCCGCCAGTCCCTTCCGCGCCGGCGCGATCGTCATCGCCATCCTCGCGAACCCACGCGAGAAATTCTGGGGCGCAATCCTTCAACTATCTTCAGTCGGCCTCAGCATGCGCGGCGTGGACCTCTCTTCCTTCGACACGTTCATCGCGCAGATCCGCGATGGCGAACCCTTCGCTGCCGGCGCGATGTTCTTCCCCATGCATCGCATCGAGCGCTTGGAACTCGATCTGCCGGAGGGCAGCCTCCCATCGCTCGCGCAACGCTTCGCACAAAAAACCGGTCAAGATCCAGCTCCCATGCTCGTGAGTGAATTTCTTCCCGCAGCGACCGCGAACACAGAAGACATGCGCGCGGGTGCGGCCAGGGGTCAAGAAGAAGAGAGCAACGCAGCAGGCGATTCAGGAACGGGCTCGGGAGAATCGCGGTGAACCTTCGCCAGATTCTCACCGCTCCCAATCAGCTCACGCTGCTACGGATGATCTTTCTGCCCTTCATCGTGATTAATCTGGTCAAGCACGATTTCAAGTGGGCGCTCGCGTTGTTCGTCCTCGCGGGGCTGAGCGACGGACTCGATGGCCTGCTGGCGCGCACGCTGCATCAGCAAACTGTGCTGGGGCAATACCTCGACCCGGTCGCCGACAAGCTGTTAATGAGCACGATGTTTCTGGTGCTTTCGATCGAGCATCGAATTCCCTGGAAATACACGGTCGTGGTCTTCAGCCGCGATGTCTCCATCCTGATCATCAGCGGCGTGCTCTTCATGATTGCCGGCCTGCGCGATTTTCGCCCCAGCATCTTCGGCAAGGCCAACACGGCGGCGCAGATCGGTGCGATCTTCTTTGTTCTCCTCCTGCTCGTTGTGCCCCAGCAGTGGGTCTGGATTGCCCGCACTACATTCCTGCGTGCCACATTCTTTTTCACCATCGTCTCGGCCGTGCACTACGCGTTTCTGGTGCAGCATCGGCTCCGGAGTTTACCCTCCGCCCACAACGCCGCTGTCCCGCCGGCCCACGCCTAGCCAAACGATCTGCAAGAGCTTCGAAAGACAAGAATTGAAGGTTGGGAAAATAACGGAAGCGACGAACTACACAGGCACCGGAACGCTCTCCACGATCTCGCGCAGCACCTGGTCGGATTGCTCCGACTTCCTGAGCGTTGAGGAGTAGAGCGCGTTGACCACGACGCGGTGAGCGAAAACCGGAACCGCTAGTGGCTTGAAGTCTTCGGGGGTGCAATAGTCGCGGCCATCGATGAAAGCCATGGCCTGGGCGGCGCGGTAGAACATCTGTGAGCCGCGCGGAGAAACTCCGAGTGAGAGATATTCCGACTCGCGGGTCTTAGCAACGATCGCCAGCGCGTACGTGATGAGCGAATCGTCGACGTGAACGCGCGTGACCGCCTGCTGAATTTCGAGCACATCGCTGGCATTGAGCACTGGCCGCAGCTTTTCGAGCTGCGCGGTGCCCGCTTCATCACGCAGGATTTCGCGTTCCGCGTTGCCCTCGGGATAGCCCATGCGGACGCGCATGAGAAAACGGTCGAGCTGCGACTCCGGCAGCGGATACGTCCCATGATGCTCGATCGGATTCTGCGTGGCGATGACCAGAAACGGCTGCGGCAGCGGGTAGGAATGTGCGTCGACCGTAACCTGCCCTTCGTTCATGGCCTCAAGCAGCGCGGATTGCGTCTTCGGCGTGGTGCGGTTGATCTCGTCGGCNNCCGCGCTTGAACTCGAACTTCTGTTCAATCGCCGAGTAGATGGAAATGCCGAGCACGTCAGATGGCAGCATATCGCTCGTGAACTGCACGCGCTGGAACGAGCAGTCAATGGCGCGGGCCAGCGCCTGCCCGAGCGTGGTTTTGCCCACTCCAGGAACGCCTTCGATAAGCAGATGGCCGCGCGCAAAGACGGAAACCAGGGCGAGTCGGAGCACGTCGTCTTTACCGCGGATGACGGTGCGCAGAGACTGTTCCAGTTGGGTCGCGCGGCTGGAGGCGGCGCTA
>PLHN01000111.1 GCA_003139975.1 Acidobacteriaceae bacterium | reverse complement strand
GCTTACATGTCTCCGGAGCAGGCGGAGGGAAGACCAACCGACGCACGGTCCGATATTTTCTCGTTCGGTGCGGTGCTTTATGAAATGCTCGCCGGCCGCCGCGCTTTTAATGGAGACTCAGTAGCTTCTACCTTGGGTGCAATTCTTTATAAGGACCCCGAACCGCTGAACGCGCCGCCCGCTCTGAACGCGATTATCCTCAAGTGCCTCTCGAAATCTCCGGATCGGCGTTTCCAAACCGCAGCCGATATCCAACTGGCGCTGGAAAAAGCTTCTCCGAGCAACAATCCCAGCGTCACAGAGCTTATGAAGCAACATGCCCGGGCCTTGGCGCTCGCAGTTACCTTGTTGATCATTGGCGTGGCTGCCGTTGCTATCTACCGGAGGGGGGCGAACGCAGGCCGGATCGATTCGATTGCAGTGCTCCCGCTCGACATGCGCAGCAACGATCCCGAAGCGGACTATATCTCCGATGGGATCACCGAAAGCATCAACAACAGCCTTGCGAAGCTGCCCAGCCTCAAGGTGATTCCGAACAGTGTCGCTCTACATTACAAGGGGAAGTCAGCGGATTTCCAAAAGGTGGGCGACGCGCTTGGCGTTCAGGCAGTGCTCACGGGCCGCGTGGCACAGCGTGGCGATGACCTCGGCATTAGCATTGAACTCAATGACGTTCGCAACGGCAAACAGCTTTGGGGCCAGCAATACTCCCGCAAAGTGGCCGATCATGCTGCAAAACGACATCGCCAAGGAGGTTTCTCAGCGGCTGCGCTCCCAGCTTTCCACGGCCGAGCAGCAAAAACTGGCGCTAGGTTCTACCGGAAATCCCGAAGCGTACCAACTGTTTCTCAAAGGCAAATATTACTCGGGTAAATTCACCAAAGAAGGCTTTAACAAAGGCATCGACTATCTCAACCAAGCCATCGCTAAGGATCCAGACTATGCCGAGGCTTATAGCGCCCTGGCCTACAACTACATTAACCAGGACGATTGGTTCATAACTCCCAGGGTAGCCCAGAGCCAGAGATGCGGCAAAGAAGGCGTTAGCGCTGGATGAAACCGATGCTGAAGCGCACGTTGCTCTTGCCATCGAGGAGCAATGGTACGAGTGGGATTGGGCGGCTTCTGAAAGAGAGTTCAAGCGAGCCATTGAACTGAACCCCGACAATAGCGACGCTCACGGATACTATTCATGGTTCTTGCCGCCGATGCGGCGAAACGACGAGGCCGTCGCAGAAGCCGAGCGGGCCCTGCGAATCGATCCAATTTCGACCGGAAACAACGGAAACCTGGGATCGGTTTTTGTCTTCACTCACCAGTGGGATAAGGCGATTGAGCAACTCCGCGCTGCCATCGACCTCGACCACGGCTATTGGTTCGACTATTGCTTCCTTGGTCGAGCGTATGAGCAAAGAGGAAGATTGCCCGAGGCAATCGTAACGTTTCAGCGTGGGCTAACACTGGAGGGCAATACGGAGCTTTGGTCAGGTCTTGGACATGCCTATGCGGCGTTGGGAAATAAGGCCGAAGCGCAAAAGGTGCTGGACCACCTGAAAGAATTATCGGCCCATAGCTACGTAGCGCCCTACAACGTCGCTGTGATCTATGTGGGCCTAGGAGAAAAAGATGAGGCGTTCGCCTGGCTCAATCGTGCCTACGAGGAGCGCTCGTACACACTGGTGGAATACCTTACGACCGACGCACGTTTGGATTCTCTCCACTCCGACCCGCGCTTTACAGAACTGGTTCGTAGGATCGGTTTGCCGCAATAGGGACTGTGACTCAACCTCTTCCACAATCTCGTCCTTCACACCCGTGATGTAAGAATCGGCGTACTGGCATAGGCAGTGCCATTAACACTTGCCGACGGTTCCTCCTGAGTCACAGGCTACCCGGAAATTATGCTTCGAAACAATCTGTCAACGATGTGGGCCAGAAGTCCTCTTCTGGGAAGTCGGCGACGCGATCAATCAACGAGTAGATATCGGATCGGGGAAATTGGAAGCCCTTCAGGTCTTAAAGTCTGGTCGCGAAATTCCAGTTGCGCCAGACCGAGAATGACCTCTTCCGGTAAAAGGACGAGCGGGGATTTCTGACGCTTCGCACTGACGCGCACGCCCGTGCTTGGCCCTCTCTGCCCCCCCGTTCCAACTGGTATTCCNNTGGCCACAGAACTCCCAGCGAACGGCATGCGAGAACACAGCCGACATAACGCACTTGATCCGGGTTACTGTCGGTTAGATCGTCATCCAGAGGCTTGACTGCCAGCGATTCTCACAAACCCTGTAGTCGGTGCTGAAGTCACATCTAACCAGTATCCAGATGCAAACAAGAAAGCCCTCTCCCAACGGGGAGAGGGCCGTTACAGTCGAAACGTGTTCTAGTCGTCGTCGTCAGCCTTGGCCGGTGCCGCGCGGTTGAACTCGCTCGCGGGGCGAACAGTCTGCTCGCCGGGGTAGGGGACCTTAAACCCGGTGCTTTCGTACCAGTTCAGATGGTTAACGGTATCAGGATCTTCGACGTCTGGCTTGTGATGGTTGCCTGCGAAGACCTGGGTCTTTTTTGCCATCCAACCAGCCCGCAGAGCTTTAACCGCAGTGCTCTCGACCGGGGTGGATTTAGCCGTAGCCTCAGCCGCAGCCTTTCCGGCCGGGCTGATTGCCGACAAGGTGGAATTCAGACACGTGTTCCCGTTAGGATCCAAATACCCTGAAACGCCCAAACACAGGGGAACCCCAGGGGCCACGTGCGACCACGGCTGGAAGTAGTCGGGCGGCGGGTTATCGATGAAGATTGTCCTCATCGGCGAGGCCGTAAGGTCGTTCTGGTTCATCGGCTTGATGCCGAGAATCTGCTCGATCGTACGGGTCATGTTGACTTGGGTGTAGAAGGTGCTGTCTTCGACCACTCCACCATTGGTGCTCTGGAGGACGTAGGGGCTGATGACATAACCAGGGCTGCGGTGACCGTCCACGTGGTCAACGCCGGTCTGGGCATCATCTTCCGTGATAAAGATCGCCGACGAATTCCAGATCGGGCTGTGGCTGATGGCGTCGACAAAACGGCCAACGGCCAAGTCGTTATCGGCCTGCATGGCGATCGCGGATGGCGGGCCGCCGGTGTGGTCGGAACTGATCCACATGAACTCCAACTGGGGTACCGTGCCGTTGGTGACGTCGTTCTGGAAATCCTGATACCAGATATCGAAGCGATACTGGTCAGGGATGTCCAGATCGAATTGCGGGTAGTTCTGGACGGTGTGGTTCATCAGGTTCGGGAGCGGGGTGTAGGATCCGATGGTGCTGTAGTACTGGAGCTGCGACTCCAAGTTATTCTCATATTCCAATACGTCGTTGTAGAACTGCGTCCAACTCGGCTCGCAGCTATTGGTGATGATCGTCGGAGTGCAACCCGGCGGGTTGAAGGTATTCTCCTCGACATACTCGCCGTAATTCTTAAGCGAGACGCCGGCGCTTACAGCATGGTCCCACAGGTGTCCAGCTTTCTGATAGGCAATCGCATCGCCGCCGTTGGAGGGGTAATCGCGGAGCCAATCCGGCGACTGGATGTCGTCGGAGTAGGGTGCCATGGCTTGCATGATCCAGTTGTGACCGTCGGCCGACTGGCGGCTCGGGTTGTAGTAGTTGTCGAGCAGCGGGAAGCGCTGTACCAGCGCGTGCGCGTTGGGCGTGACGACCGGGTATCCCGTGGTGTAGGTGGAGTTGACGCCGAAGGTTGCCAGGGAGGGGTCGCCGTTGCCGCCGACCACGTCGCCCAGGATTTGATCGTAGGTGCGGTTTTCACGGATGATCAGGAACACGTGCTTGATCTTCGAGGGAGAGCCGATCTTGGCCGGGATTGCCACCGGCGCGGTTTTCGGGCTGCCACCTTTGGCGGACTCGATATTTTCCGTGAGATCCCAGTGGTTGTTCTGAGTGACCTGCGTTGTCAGCGCCGACAGGTTCGTCAGCGGAAGGGGAATAATGTTGACCGTGCCGAGGTCCTGGTGGGTGTTGAAGTCGTACACGCCGTATTCGCTGAGGTATGAGTTTTCGGGCGTATTTGTCGGAGGCGGTGCGACACCGAAACCGTCAGTGCCGAGACCCTTGTCGTTGGCAACGAGCAGTTCGCCGTCCGTCGAGTCGAGCACGACCGAGGCCGGAGCATAGCCGGTCGGGATCAGGCCCGCGACCGTGTCGGTGGACAGGTCTATCACGGCAACCGAATTGGTATTGTAAAGGGCAACGTAGGCAATGTTGTTCACGTTATCGACGGTGATTGAGTTCGGTCCGGCGCCAACGACTTCACCGGGCACTGTGATCGGCAGCGCAATGTTAATCGTATGCGTCACCGCGTTCGTGGTTGTGTTGATAACCGAGATGCTGTCGCTATAGGCATTGGCGACCAGCAGGTAATTGGTTCCCGAATTGTTCCAGAAGGCCATGCCCGTCGGATGCAGACCAACAGTGATGGTCTTGGTGACCTTGAATGAGGCCAGGTTCACCACGGAAACCGTGCCGGTGGTCGTCGCGCCGGTCGGATTGTCGGCGACAACCGGGGTGCCGTTCGAGTATTCCTGGAAGTCACTCGCCTTAGCAATCCGTCCGGCTTCGTTGGAAACGTAGGCGGTGGTGCCATCCGGCGAGATGACGACGCTGTGCGGGACGTTGCCGACACGGACCGTCGAAGCTTCGGTCGGCGGCGTCAGGCTCAGGTTGATTTTTGCCAGCTCGTTGTTGAAGTTCAGAACCACGTAGGCAGTGCTGTTATTCGGCGCGATTGCGATGCTCGTGGGATAGGAGGTATTAACTTGGTAGTCGGAAGTGTATTCAAAGTTGTCTACCCACGAGTAGGGGACGCCGCAGGGGATGGCAAGGCTGCCTGTGGTCCCTACTGGGGCGGGCATCGTAACGCCTGTCACCGGCATGGTGACAGTTTGGGTGCAAGTGACGGTGTTCAGCATCGCCACCGGGACCGGAAATCCTGCGACGGGCAGGTAGGAGGCGTCCAGCGGAACCTCGACTTGAGCGTGATTCCCTGTGATCAAGCCCGTAGACGTACTGACGTTGACGATGGAGACCCAGCTATTGTAGATGCTGTCCTGGTCCTGGCTGAATAGCAGGTACTTGCCGTCCGACGTATAAGCGATGCCTTTGGTGCTGCCGTTTTTATTGCCGTTGTAGTTCCAGGTCTGCATGACCTGGCCCTGGGTGAAGCTGCCCAGGTTGTTGGTGCAACCGGCGGCGGCCACACAGAAGATCGAGACGGCCTGTGGGGCGCTCATCTGAAGGACTGCCGCAGTTCCATTACCGAGGGGATTGAGTGCGACGTCCTTGGCGCGGGTTCGGATGCCGAGATAGACCGGCGTGCCAGCAGGGGTGATGATTGTGCCATCACTGACGACCCATGGGTCGGGCAAGGTCGACGGGTAGTTCGGGCCCACCGTCCCGTTCTGGTTTTCGCCAGGTGTGTAGGTGGGGAAGGGTACGGACGGCTGCGCGAGCGCCGAAACGCTCAGGCCCATCAACAGCAGGCCGACGAGAGGCAGACGCCTCATCCAAGACTTATTGCTAGATTTTTGGGACATTACTCTCCTCCTCCTGGCTATACGCCAGGAAGTACCATCGTCGCAGCGCAGGGCTGACGGCAGCATGACGCGGAGATTACATTCTTGTCATCTTGCGGGAACGCGGAGCGTAACCCGGGTTCCCTGACCCACTTGGCTGGAGATTTCCACGTTACCTCCGTGAAGCAGCGCAATGCTCTGGACGATCGCCAGTCCCAGGCCCGTGCCTCCCGATGCTTGGGAACGCGACGAATCGACACGAAAGAAGCGATCGAACACCTTCGGCAGGGCTTCCGTCGGAATGCCGACACCTGTATCGGAGACTTCGATGCGAATGGTGGAAAAATCAGGGTTTGAAAAATCACTGTTCGTGCCCAACACGACCGCTCCGCCGGGTGGCGTGTTTGCTAGCGCGTTCGAAACAAGGTTGCCCACAGCCCTCTGCAAGAGCGTGCGGTCCAGTTCGGCAACGACCGGTTCGGCGAAAGCAATCGTGGTGAGCGCGACACCGCTGTCCGCAGCCGAGGCTTCGTAGTAGTCCCGCACGCCGCCCAGCAATTCGCCCACGTCCACCCGCTCACGGCGCAAATGGGTCAACGGGCTCTCGGCACGTGCGAGGAATAACAAGTCGCCGATGAGATCCGATAGTCGCACCGCTTCTTCGAGACAGGACTCGACCACATCGCGATACTCATCGGCGTTGCGCGCGCGGGCCAAGGCCACCTCGGCTTCGCCGCGAATGTTATTTACCGGCGTGCGCAGGTCGTGCGCGATGTCCGCCGAAAATCTCGAAATGCGCTCGAAGGACTCTTCCAGGCGGTCCAGCATTTGGTTGAAGGTACTGGCCAGGGATGCCAG
>PLHN01000428.1 GCA_003139975.1 Acidobacteriaceae bacterium | reverse complement strand
CAGGCGCAGAGCGTCGACCTCAAACTTACGGCCCGCGAGAACCTCTGGCATCAAGGGCACTTGTATGGGTTGCACGGCGCCCAACTGAAGACTCGCATCGATGAGATTCTTACGCGTGTCGGCTTGCTCGACCGTGCGAATGACCGCGTCGAAACGTTCTCCGGGGGCATGCAACGCCGCATCGAGTTGGCCAAAGGGCTGCTTCATCACCCGGAGGTGCTGCTTCTCGACGAACCCACCACCGGTCTCGATCCAGGCGCGCGGCGTGACCTTTGGCAGTATCTCGGCATTCTTCGCGATCAAGAACACGTTTCCATCATCGTGACCACGCACCTGATGGAAGAGGCTGAACGCTGCGACCGGCTGGCGATTCTGAGCGAGGGGCGCCTGGTTGCTTTGGGCACGCCCGAATCGCTGACTCGCGAAATTGGCGGCGATGTCATCCTGCTAGAAGCGCGCGACCCGCAGTCTCTCGCGGCCCGGATACGGGAGCGGTTTCACGTCGATGCCATCGTGCTCGACAAACACGTCCGCATCGAGATCGAGAACGGCCACCGCTTCGTGCCGGATGTAGTAGAAGCATTCCCGGGAGAGATTCAATCGTTGAGTATGAGCAAGCCGACTCTTGAAGACGTGTTCATCCATCGCACGGGGCACAGGTTCTGGAATGAAGAGGCCGAGGCCGCCGCCGCAGCTGAGAAGACGAAGAAAGGGACGAAGAAACACTAAATGGCAACCGCAGCCTTCCCCGCAAATGCTCCTGCATCCGCCGGCGTCATGCTCCCCGCCTTCACACTCTGGTGGCGTGAGATCGTGCGCTTCTACCGCCAGCGAGCGCGGGTAGTCGGCGTGATTCTTTCTCCACTGCTGTTTTGGATTGTGCTCGGCTCTGGTTTTGGTACATCGTTCCGCTCCGGGCAAGCCGCAGGGCAGCAAAATTACCTCGACTATTTTTACCCCGGCGTGCTCGTGATGATTGTGCTTTTCACGGCGATCTTCACGATGATGTCGGTTATCGAAGATCGCAATGAAGGCTTCCTGCTTTCAGTGCTGGTGGCACCGGTGCCGCGAGCAGCCATTGTGCTGGGCAAGGTCTTGGGGGGCACCACGCTCGCCGCGTTGCAGGGTCTGGCATTTCTAGTTTTTGCCCCGCTCGTCGGTATTCACATGACGATCGAGTCTTTTGCGCTCATCGTTTTGACGGTTTTTCTTGTCTCATTCGCGCTGACCGCTTTGGGTTTTGCCATAGCCTGGCCCATGGATTCCACGCAGGCCTTTCACGCCATCATCAATCTATTCCTGATTCCGCTGTGGTTGCTCTCGGGCGCCCTCTTTCCGTTATCGAAGGCCTCCGCGTGGATTCGCTGGCTCATGTACGCCAACCCGCTGACATATGGCGTGGAGGCGCTACGGACGCTGATGTACCCGGAAGCCCCGAGTTCCTTTTCCTTCGAATTTTCCTTGACCTCGTGCATTCTGACGCTGGTCCTGTTCGCGCTCTTCATGTTCGGACTCGCCTTCGTGCTTGCGAATCGGCGCACGACGAAGCCGGCAGCGTGAGAGAATCCAGTAAACTGTCATCCGGAGCGTAGCGAGGGACTCCGACTCGCGCGAGCATGTGTGCCGGGAATAAGAGCGCCTCGCTAAGCTCGCGCTGACACACTAGAGTTTGAGATTACTAAATTATCCGATTACGAAATTACGCAATTTCCCAATCATGCCTGACGACCAACGATCAACGACTCGCGACGCTTCTCTTCCTCTCGACATTCTCGCGCTCGCGGCGCACCGCGACGACGTGGAACAAACCTGCGGCGGAACTCTGCTCAAGATGGCCGAGCGCGGATACCGGACCGGCATTCTCGACCTGACCCAGGGCGAGATGGGCACGCGCGGTAACGCCGACGACCGCGCTCATGAAGCCGAGGCGGCTGCGCGGATTCTCAAAGTCTCCTGTCGTCACGCGCTCGATATTCCCGACGGCCGCGTCGAGAACACCTGGGAGAATCGCCTCAAGGTCGCGCGTATGCTCCGCGAACTGCGCCCGCGCGTGTTGATCCTTCCCTTCTGGGAAGGCCGTCATCCCGATCACTACACGGCGGCCGTGCTCGGCTACGAGGCCAGCTTTCTCGCGGGACTGGCCAAGCTTCCGATCCTCGATCATCCAGTGGCCGCGAGCGGCAGCCGCTCTTTCTATGACTTCGGGGCGGCGGGCCTTGCGCCTCACCGTCCGTTCAAGATCATTTACGCCAGTCTTTATCGCGATGTGCGGCCAACCTTCGTCGTCGATATCACCGACCAGTTTGAAACACGCTTCGCTTCGCTGATGGCTTACAAGTCACAATTCACCGACCAACAGGCAGGCAGCGACATTTTTCCCGCACAAAAGGAAATTCGCGCCCGCATTGAATCCATGGCGCGCTTCTACGGCATGCTGGGCGGCGTCACCTACGCCGAGCCGTTCGTCCAAAAGGAAGTTGGGCTGGTGGATGATGTGATGGCCATCCCGGTGAAGTCGATCTGACAACCGCTCCTTAGGCTGTGCCCCAGATTTCCGCAATCACGCGCTGGAAGTTTGTACCCAAAACTTTCTCGATTACCGATGCGGGCTGGCCGCGCTTGCCCAGTTCTTCGGCAATCACTTGCATGTGATCGGGGCCGTTGAGATCGGGAACATACGGGTAACGATCTTCACCGGGAGCGCCAATTCCCAATTGCTTGCGGCGGGCAATGTCCTTATCGAATTCGGCTTTCTGCTCTGCCGTCAGCACCGTTTTCTGGATGGCGCCGTCGGAGCCTATGCCGACGTGATCGGCGCCGCACACATTGATGGCATGCACGATGTGATCGAGCACGTGCTCGCGCGTGGGGACAGTCGGCGATGCGACCACATAAGGCATCAGATAGACGCCGAAATATCCGCCACGATCCGCCAGCGCCCTGAGAATCTCATCGGGTTTGCTCCGCGGATGCGCGTAGACGGCGGCGCACCCGGAATGCGTGATGAGCACGGGTTTGGCGGATTGCGCAATGCCGTCGGATGTGGTGCGGTACCCGCTGTGGCTTAAGTCGAGGGCGACGCCTAGCTCGTTCATCTTCTTTACGGCCGCGATCCCGGCTTTGCTCAAGCCGGCGTTGCCGGGCTCAAGGCATCCATCGCCGAAGATGCTGCGATTGTTATAGGTGAGCTGCATGATGCGGACCCCGAGCCGGCGGAAAGTCGCGATGCGATCCGCATCTTCTTCCAGAAACGCGGTCTCCTGGAAACCGGGCATGATGCCGATCTTGTTTTCACCCTTTGCTCGGACGATATCGGAATAGCGGCGGACGATTAAGAATGCGTCGGGATAATGGTCGACGAGATCTTGCAGGTTGGCGAGAATATTAGTCGTGTCTTCGAATCCGGACGCGGAGATGGTGTAGTTAATGGCGGTGATGCCGGATTGGCGCACGGCAGCGAGCGCTTCAGCGCTGGGCAGAATATCCATGCGGGTGAATGGGTTGCAAAGCGAGTCAATAACAATCGCCTTCGCGTAGAGCGACGAGGGCAAAGCGCCCGCGAAGGTTCGGGCGGCCAGGCGTGGGGCAAAGTACGCAGCAGCAGAAGCTTTGAGAAGCGAGAGATTGAACGCGCGACGGTGCACAGGAATGCTCCTGCGGGATTGTACTGCATGAGGGGGGGCCGAACCTTGCCGCGTTATACTTCCCCGTTGAGTGGTTGGCCAGCGTTCACTCCGCATGCAGACTCCAAATTCCACCGAGGCAAATGGCAATGTGCGCCAGCTTTTGCCGCGTTGGCTGGTCTGGTCTTATCTTGCTCTCCTGGTTTTGACGATGAGCTTTTGGCTCCGGTTCCTCGTGAAAGAACCGAGCGTCATTGCCTTCGCCTGGAATCGTGACTTCTCCAGCGTGTACGTGGGTGCGCGAGCCGTGGCGTCCGGCCACAGCGCTCAACTCTATGACTTCGGGCTGCAGCGCGCCCTGATGGACGCAGCTATATTGCCGTACCATCGCCGCAACATGCTGCCCTTCATCTATCCGGCATACGTAGCGGTGCTGCTTGCACCACTGGGCAAAATGTCATTGTCCCGGGCTTTCCTGGTGTGGACCGGAATCAACTTGCTGGCTACCGCGTGGACAGCGAAACAACTGCTCGGATACGGCGCCACTTCTCCGCGGCAACGAGCAGCGCTTCTCGTCGCTTTCTTGATCTGGACGCCGCTCCAACTGACGCTCGTTGGGGGCCAATTCGGACTGGTGTGCACGTTAGGTCTCGCTCAGATGATGCTTTCCCTGCAGGCCGGCAAACCATCGCGGGCAGGCTGCTGGCTGGTGCTGGGCTTGCTGAAACCGCATCTCCTTGTGTTCCCTTTGCTGGCCCTCTGGCTGTGGCGATGTTGGCGCACACTGGCGTCTTTCCTGCTATCGACCGCGCTTGTATTCGGGATATCCTTTGCAAAACTGGGATTTTGGATTCCGGCGTACCTGCGCTTCCTCGCGAATTTCAGTTCGATGGGCCGGGAGCTTTCCCTTTGGCCAACGGCAATGCAGAACTGGCGTGGACTGGTTGCCGTGCTGCTAGGAAACGATACCAGTCTTGCGGCACACGCATGGTTGACGGCACTGAGCATCGCATCGCTCGTATTACTAGTCGCGGTTTGTCGTCGCAGCCAAAGCGTTTTGCCTGGCGGCCCGTCTTTGCCGCGCGATTGGCAGGCTCGTTTTGCAGTCGCCGTCTTGCTGGGACTTCTTGTGTCGCCTTACCTCTACCTGCACGATTGGGTGTTCGCCGCGCCCGCGTTAGTCGTTCTCTTCCACTTCGCCAGCGATCGGCATTCCAGGGCAGCGAACGGACGTGACCGGTGGGGCGCGGCACTGGCTTGGTTAATCGGGTTGGCGCCTTTCGTTTGTTTCGCCGCCCAGTTCGGCATCTGGCCGCTGTCACGCATCCAACTGGTGCCTTGGTATATGGGACTGCTGGTGGGCGCGGCGCTTGTTCTGCAGAAGCCTGAGATCCTGGCTAGTTCAGCAGTACTACTGCCCCACTCAAGCCAACACAACGCGTGAGCGGGCCACCAACCCAGCCCGTTCTTGCCCGACACCTATCGCTGCCGAGGGAGTAGACTCAAACGGCTGTAATCGGTCCAACCATTCGCGAATAGGAGATGCGATGAAATACGTGATTAGCTGGAATGAACGCCCGCAAGGTTCGCCGGCGGAGTACGAGAATGCGCAGAAGCGAATTCTGGAGGTGTTTGGTCAGTGGAAGGCGCCAGCAAATTTCAAGATCGAGTTCTTCGTAGTGCGAGTGGGCGATTGGGGTGGGTACTTGCTGGTGGACTGCGACGATCCGCTGACGGTCCACAAGTCTTGTTCGATGCTCCCGGCATTCACGATGGAGGCTCGTCCAGTAGTTCCCGTCATGGACGCAGTCCGGGCCGAACTCGAAGTGATGGCCTGGCGCGACGGACTGACTAGCAAGTGAGAGGAACGGTGGCCGGGCTGTAAGCAGTGGAATCCCAGGTCTCGCAAACCACGAAACCTGGGGCAGCCTGGTCATCGTCTCGTTCCTTTCTGCTCTAGTTTTTAGCATCAAGGTGCATAACGAGTAAAGACAAGGTCGCTCGCTTTCGCCTTCTCGTGGCAGGGGAAGCAGGTTTTCATAAACGCCGCGTCCCCAGGTTTGCCGTCTGCAAAGTGAGCGAACCCCCAGCCTCCGGTTGCGGCGTACTTAGTCGAGTCCTTGACCATAAACTGAATGTTCGTGGGAGCGCCAGGAACGAAGATTGGGCCTGGCCAAAGACTTTGTTGTTTTCCTCCGATGGGACGTGATGGTAATGCAAAGCAGCAATGATCGTGCCGTCCGGGTAGGGGAGCTTCCCTTCGCGATAGGCCTTGATCGCTATATCGTTGCCCAAGATGGCACCTAAACTGTTGAGGTTGCCTGCTTCATGGGCCGAGGAAATCCACTGCCAGTCGCGGTACCCGTGAGGAATTTCGGTAACGAAGACCGGGGCGGGGTCTCCATCCGCGTGTCCAGATGCGGGCGCCGAAAAGGCGACAACGCCAGCCACCGCTACGACTGTAATCACCAAAGATGCGATCCGTTTCACATCTACATCCTTCCAAGTTCCCAGATTTGCCATGTTCTTTCCTCCATGCGTTCACCTAAATTGTTACTGCTACCTTTCAGCACGACACAGGCGGGCTTCGTGAGTTGACAAGCATAGCCTCGACGTCCGAGATTTCGACTCTTTGTATCAGGGTGCGTAACGGGTGAAGACAAAGTCGCGAGCTTGGATCGGCTCGTGACAGGGAAAGCAGGTTTTGAGCATCGCCGCGTCGGCAGGTTTGCCGTCCTTATCGAATTGGCCGTACCCCCAGCCGCCCGTCGCAGCGTACTTCTTTGAGTCCTTGAC
>PLHN01000333.1 GCA_003139975.1 Acidobacteriaceae bacterium | reverse complement strand
TCCATGACGGGATTTGCGCAGGTCCGGGGGCAGGTTAGCGCCGGGCCAGCTTTCGTGTTATCACTGAAATCGGTAAATCATCGTTTCCTCGATCTACATTTTCGTCTACCCTCCGACGCCGATGCGCTGGAAATGGCACTTCGCCGCGTGCTGAAGGAAAGACTGGCTCGCGGCCATATTGAGGTGGGGCTGAACCTCGACGGTTCGGCGCGAAATGGCGGCGGACTGAATCGCGAGCTGATTGCCGGATATGTGCGGGCATTCCGGGCGGCAGCGGGAGAATTTGGTCTCCGGGGTGAGCCCGACCTCAACGTTGTCTTGCGCATGCCCGGCGCGATGGAATCGGGAGCGGAAGTTCCGCAGGAAGAGTTGCAATCTGCCGTCATGGCGAGCGTTGACGAAGTGCTCGGTCTTCTCAACAGGATGCGCGAGCAGGAAGGCGAGGGCATTGAGCGCGAACTGCGCGAACGAATGAAACATCTACGCGCAGCCGCATCCGGTATTGAGGCCCACCGCAGCACCATCCTGCGCGCTTATTCGGAACGCTTGCAGTCGCGGATGCGCGAGATGCTCGGCGCGCAGGTCGATAAGGATCGCATCCTTCAGGAAGCTGCCGTGCTGGTGGACCGCAGCGACATNNAAGAAAATGGATTTCCTGCTGCAAGAGATGAACCGCGAGGCAAACACGCTGCTATCGAAAACCTCGGGCTTGGCGGGCGAGGCATTGAAAATCACCGAAGCAGGCTTATTGATGAAGTCGGAAATCGAAAAAGCACGGGAGCAGGTGCAGAATCTCGAATGAGCATCGTCTTTATTGTGTCGGCGCCGTCCGGGTCAGGAAAATCGACTCTGGTCAATGAGTTGTTCAAGATGGTGCATGGGCTCGATTTTTCGGTCTCTTATACCACCCGTCCAGCACGCGGCAGCGAACAGAACGGCAAGGAGTATTTTTTCGTTTCCGAGGCCGAATTCGAGGCCATGATCGCGGCCGATGAATTCCTCGAGTATGCCCGCGTGTTTGGAAATTACTATGGTACCGCGCGGAAATTCTTGCGCGAGAGCCAGAAGCACGGCCGGGACCTGTTGCTCGATATCGATGTGCAAGGGGCGGCCCAGGTGAAAGAAAAACTCCCCGATGCTGTTAGCATCTTCATTCTTCCACCGGACCGGGACAAACTGGAGTGGCGACTGCGAAACCGGGGTCTCGATCCGGAGCCGGTCATTCGTCGCCGGTTGGACACGGCCCGGCGAGAGATTGAGAATTACACGAAATACGACTATATATTAGTAAATAACCTGCTCGAACAATCTGCCGATGAACTCAAGGCCGTGGTAATGGCCGAGCGGATCTGGCGAAGCGGGGCGAAGCCAACGGCGGAACAAGTTCAGCTTCTTGAGACGGCGAGACCTTGCCGTCTCGAACAAGCGCGCGGGCGAGTACAACCGATTCTGGCTTCATTCGTGACCGTACCAGTGCGTAATTGAGGTCCCCCAGCTGTGCTAGGCGATTGAGTTCCAGGAGAGAGTCCTATGAAGTTAATCGAGGGGTTTGACAGCAACTACCGTTACATTCTGGTGGCAGCCCGGCGAGCCCGGCAACTGCAAGCTGGTGCTCCGCCAGTAATCGAGACCATCTCACGCAAACCGTGCCGTATCGCACAGGATGAAATCAAAGCCGGCAAAGTGAAGTGGATAGTTCCGGAACTGCCCAAGCTTGCAACGGAGGCGGCGGGTGAGAGCGCCGGCAAGTTTGCGGAGGATGCCTAGAGGCCGGTAGTGGTCGGGACGAACCAGTTTGGCCGCAAATCCGCAGGGCTGAACCCTTGGCCCATTTGCGGCATCCATTTTGAAAGCGGCGTTCGGACCAGAACTTAGGACATCGCTTCTTCCTATGAAAATCGCGCTTGGCGTGTCTGGTGGCATTGCGGCTTACAAGTCGGCGGAGATTGTCCGCCTGCTGCAGGACCGGGGAATTCGCGTGCAGGTCGTGATGACGCGCGCGGCGCAGGAATTTGTTCGTCCCCTCACTTTCGCGGCGCTCTCCGGAGAGAAAGTCATCACCGACCTCTTTGGCTCCGACGATGCGCAGGCCAATGTCGAATCTGCCATCGAGCACATCGCGATTGCGCAGACGATTGACGCTCTCCTGGTTGCGCCCGCGACCGCAGACGTTCTGGCAAAGTTCGCCCAAGGCATCGCCAACGATTTTCTCTCCACCCTCTATCTGGCGACCACGGCACCGATAGTGGTTGCTCCTGCGATGAACGTGAACATGTGGAATCATGCGGCCACGCAAGCGAATCTGGAAACCCTGCGAAAGCGCGGCGTCAGGATCGTCGAACCAGGCACGGGATATCTGGCCTGCGGAATGACAGGAGCCGGCCGCCTCGCGGAGAACGAAACGATTGTGGCGGAAGTGCTCGCCGCACTTGGGGCTGCGCAAGATTTGGCCGGAGAGACCGTGCTGATTACCGCTGGCCCGACCAGGGAAAAGATCGATCCCGTGCGCTATCTGACGAATCGCTCGAGTGGCCGCATGGGATACGCCCTTGCTGAAGCTGCGCTCCGCCGTGGTGCCCGCGTGCTGCTCATCAGCGGCCCCACTTCCATCACGCCTCCCGGAGCCGCGGAACTTACCCAAGTGGAAACCGCTGAAGAAATGCGTGTGGCGGTCTTGAAACTGTTTCCTGAGAGCACAGTGGTCATAAAGACTGCGGCGGTTGCGGATTTTCGCCCCAAGGCGACGGCGACACAAAAGATCAAGCGTAAGGGACCGATGACGCTCGAACTGGAGCCAACCCCGGACATTCTGGCGGAGTTGGCGCGGCAAAAAAAATCGCAAATCGTCGTCGGCTTCGCGGCCGAAACCGAGAACATTCTCGAAAACGCGCGCAAAAAGCTGTCATCCAAATCGCTCGATGCCATTGTCGTGAACGACGTTTCGCGCGAAGGAGTTGGCTTCGATTCCGATCGCAACGCGGTCACAATCATCTCGCACGACGAAGTCATTGAGGTCCCTGAAACCTCGAAGTGGGAAGTCGCGCAACACGTCCTCGACCAGGTGGTGAAGCTGCGCAAGCAAGCGACAATCCCCGCGTAGGAACAGCCGCCTCGTCTGTCCGTTCCACGGTTTGTTATCCTTATCCGCAATGTTCCGTGTCTTAGACTTGGATCTTCGCCGCGCGCTCGCCGCGCGCATCCGTTACTACAACGAGATGGGAATCTACGATTTCTACCGGCGGCCGACAGATAGCCCAGCCGCAGTCGGGCCAGAGTCTTCACCAGCGGTCACTGAAATCCAGTCGGAGTCGCCACCAATCCCGCCAGAATTGAGAGATGAGATGAGTCCACGCAAGGCCGCGGCGATCGCCGTGCCCGTCGTTGTCGAAAACAACAGGTTTGAGATGATCGCCACCAAACCCGCACAGTCAGTGAACGATCCCGTGAAAGCACTGAAAATCATCCGCGAGGACCTGGGTGAATGCACGCGTTGTCCGCTGCACAAGCAGGGACGCAAGCAAATTGTGTTTGGCGTGGGTGATCCGAAAGCCGAGCTGATGTTCGTCGGCGAAGGCCCCGGCGCCGATGAAGACGAGCAGGGCGAGCCGTTTGTCGGCCGCGCCGGGCAGTTGCTCAACAACATGATCAAGGCGATGGGCATCACGCGCGAGCAAGTCTACATCGCGAACATCGTGAAATGCCGCCCGCCCGGAAACCGTACCCCCGAGCGCGAAGAGTGCGAAACGTGCTCGCCGTTCTTGATGCGACAGATTGCCGCGATCAAGCCGAAAGTGATTGTGGCGCTAGGTGCGACGGCCGCAAAAACACTGCTCGCCATGAATTCCTCGATGGCGCAACTGCGCGGCCGCTTCTACGACTTCAAGCCGGCTGGAGTTAGTAATAACCTGCGCAGCAACGATCCCGACTGGCAAGGCTGCAACCTGGCGGTGACCTACCATCCAGCATTTCTGCTGCGCGACCCGCGCCAGAAGGGCGAGGCGTGGAAGGACTTGCAGATGGTAATGAAAGAACTGGGAATGAAGTCGCCGGGGAAGCCTGTGGTCTGAGATCGAACGCCTTTTTCCGAGAAGCTAGGATTGCCCATGCACCAGCAGATTGCGTACGCAGTTCTGGATGACCGACTGAAAGACCTTCGGCAGCGCACTTATCAAGAACTGGTCGCTTTGATCGGTCATTCAGACACGATATCTACGGTTGGTGAAGACGGAAAAACTTATCAATTGGAAACTCAGGTTTTCTGGGACAGCAAGAAAGGTGGCGATATCCGCGTAATCGCTGCCGTGGATGACGGCGGGTGGAGCGCGTTTAAGCCCCTCTGCAACAGCTTTATTATGGCACCGGGCGGAACGTTTGTAGGCGAAGCTAATCTGTTCTGATTTTTCACTGTTATATCCTTCCAATTACATGCCCACCTTCGCTGACGTCGCCCTACCCGTGCCGCTCGACATGGCGTTCACCTACGCCATCCCTCCCGGCATGGAGCCGGTTATCGGCGGACGCGTGCTTGTGCCGTTTCGCCAACAGCGCATGCCGGGCATCGTTGTTGATTTGCATGATCGCCCGCCCCAGTCCGAAGGCAAAGACGTCAAAATCAAAAAGGTGATCGAATCCCTCGACCTCACCCCTGTTCTTGAGGACCAGCTGCTGAAGCTGGGCCGGTGGATTGCCGATTACTATCTCGCGCCAATCGGCGAAGTCTTTCGCACCATGCTGCCGCTCTCCGCGGAGTTCAAACGGATCATCACCTATCGCATCGCAGACGCCGGACACATGGCACTGCACTTGGCCGGCCAGTCGGGATCGCCTGCCCGCTCGCAGCGCACGCCAGAAGAACAGCTCGTCGAGTTCCGCGTGCTCGACTATCTGGCCGAACGCGACGGCGGTCGCGTGAATGAAAAGAGTCTGCGCAGCGCCACCGGAGTGTCGCGAGGCCTGGTTGCAGGCATGGTACGCAAAAAGTGGATTGCACGAGAAGACGTTTCGGCGACACGGGACGCGGCGCGAATGATCAAAGTAGCGGTACTGCTCAGTGCGGAGCCGGGCTCTCCCGCCCGCCACGACACGCGTAGCGCCGGCACCCCACCGTTGGTTGCGGGAGCCTGCCCTGAGCCTGCCGCAGGGGCGTCCCGTCCCCGCAGATCGTCAAACCTCAACGCCAACCAGCGCACTCTGATTGAGGCGCTGGCGGCGGCGGGAGGTCGCGTCCCCGTCGAAAGGCTGCGCGAGATCGACGTGCCACGCACTGCGCTCGGCACGCTCGTGCGGCGCGGGCTGCTCGAACTGGTGGATGAGCCGCAGGAATTCAGCGGCCCGAAACTCAAGCCGCGCCGCTCGCCCTTCGAGTTTGAGTTCAGCCCAGCGCAACAGCAAGCGCTGGAAAAACTTCGCGAAACCGTGGACGCCCGCAAGTTTGCCGGAATGTTGCTTCATGGAGTGACCGGCTCGGGCAAGACCGCGGTCTATCTAGCCGTCATGCGCGAAGTGCTCGAGCAGGGACGCTCTTCCATCTTGTTGGTGCCAGAAATCGGCCTCACGCCCGCTATGGCAGCCGACTTGATTCAGGTCTTCGGCGACGAGGTAGCCATTCTGCATTCCGGCCTTTCCAACGACGAGCGCGCCGAACAGTGGCATCGCATCAAGCGCGGAGCCGCGCGCGTGGTAGTCGGTACGCGCTCGGCCGTGTTTGCCCCGGTCAGCGATCTCGCGCTTCTCATCGTGGACGAGGAACAGGATTCATCTTACAAGCAGGAGGAAACGCCACGCTATCATGCGCGCGATGTGGCCGTGATGCGCGCCAAAATGGCCGGCGCTGTCGTTGTTCTCGGATCGGCCACGCCCTCGCTCGAATCGTATTACAACGCCAAGAAGAACAAATACGCGCTTGTCGAGCTGCCCGATCGTGTCGAGAATCGCCCGCTTCCCGCAGTCGAGATCATCGACATGCGCCAGGAATTCCAGGAAACCGGCAAGGAGCAGGTGATCTCGCGGAAGCTGGCGGAAGAAATCCGCGAACGGCTGGAGAGAAAAGAGCAGGTGATGGTGCTGCTCAACCGGCGCGGCTACTCGCCAGTCGCGCTGTGCCGGGCGTGCGGAGAAGCGCTGCAATGCAAGAACTGCGCCGTTTCCATGACGCACCACAAGCGCGAGCACAAGATGGAATGTCACTACTGCGGATACGTCACGCACATTCCCGACAAGTGCGCGCATTGCGGCAGCGAGTANNCACGGCATGTTTCCGCAGGCGCGCATCGGCCGCCTCGATCGCGACACCGTGCGCGGGCGCGAAGATTTCGAGCGCGCATTGAACGCGCTGAACGAGGGCGACCTCGACATGCTGGTGGGTACGCAGATGATTGCCAAGGGACATGACGTGCACGGGGTCACGCTGGTTGGAGTAGTGGGCGCCGATGCGGCGCTCGGTCTGCCGGACTTTCGCGCAGCCGAGCGTACATTTCAATTGCTAACCCAGGTTGCGGGGCGAGCGGGACGAGGGGAGTCTCCCGGCAAGGTAGTGTTGCAGACATATTTCCCGGATCACTATGCGGTGCAGTATGCCGCGCGCCACGATTTCGCCGGCTTCTACGACAAAGAGCTGCAATTCCGCAGTTGGATGCACTATCCGCCCTACAGCGCGATTGCNNAGCCGCGAAAAGATGAATGCGCTACTCCGCGCGATGTTGGCAGAAGCCGCGGCACGCAAGATCCCGCGCACGCAGGTGATTGTCGATGTGGACGCCGTCTGGCTGATGTAGTCGCCGGACTTACTTGCGGTGAAGCTCGCGACGGACCTCGTTGCGCAGTTCGTGGAATGTATCTCGAACGCCATCGCGAATATCCGGCCAGGCCTCCTTGCCGGAACANNCCGTGAAACTCAATGCCAGCATCAGCAATCCGCAAATTGCGATGCCGAGCCGGCTTCCGGTAACGCTGGGATAGCGGGGCACCCGAGGGTGGTTGCTTGTCACGACGAGCATCACAGCCCAGAGGAACCAGCCCATCCAAAGATATTTTCCCAGTGGCACCAGGGCGAAAACAGTCAACAATGTGATCAAGCGATGGAGGCGGGGCGAAACCGAATACAGGATGTGGCCGCCGTCCAACTGCCCGCCCGGTAGCAGGTTGAGCGAGGTGGCGAAAAAGCCCACCCACGCGGCGGCGGCGATCGGATGCAATGACATCCCCGCCAGAGGCGCGCGGATGTGCAACACGCGCGCCGCGAGATGAAATGCTAAAGGGAAGCCGAGCTGAAACTCAGGGGCCGCTCGGCCTGTGATCGGCCGCGACAGCGACAAGCCAACCAGCATGGCTACGGAGGCCGGAATAAATCCCGCGATTGGCCCGGCGATTCCGATATCGAACAGCGCGGCCCTCGATGGAATCGGACTCTTGATCCGGATAAACGCGCCCAGCGTTCCGATCAGGCTGGGGAACGGCACAAAAAAAGGCGGCGTCGCGTAGACGCGGTAGTGACGCGCGTAAAGATAATGTCCCATCTCGTGGGCGAAGAGAATGAACATCAGCGTCAGCGAGAAGGGCAGGCCAAGCAACAAATTTGACGGCCGCTCCAGGGCCCAGCCGATGGGAAACAGCGAGATCGTATCGTCGTTCAACGAAAGTGCGGGCTGCCGATGGAGATAGTTGAACTCCATCCGCGCACCGACCACCGTCGTGCTGAACAGAGTCAGCAGCAAAAACAAAACATACAGCCACCAGCGCGGGCGGGGCCGCTGGATCAGCCACAGTTCCTGCGTCGGCGCGGTTGCTAGGACGGGAAAACTCGGCGTGGGTTCAGACATGCGATCTCAATGAAAAGGTAACCCACGAGCAGCTAACGGCGAAGGAAAGCCCAAGGCCATTGCGGCGGAATCGCTCCGCGTGGAAGCTGGCGCATCGGCCCTGCCTAATCGATCGACTGCAACTCCTTGCC
>PLHN01000515.1 GCA_003139975.1 Acidobacteriaceae bacterium | reverse complement strand
TGCCATGGAATTCCGTCTCCTGCGGATGCTTCTGTCCGGCAGGACCGTAACTCTGAGGAGGAGTGGGCGCCCGCCCCTCGGCCGGCGCCCCACTGGCAACTCAAATTGCGGTCCGCATGCGCGGCCCCTAGGACCGGCGCATGCTCCGNNATCTCCACGTCGAACGCTTCCACCCGGCCCGTCAGATAGTTGAACATCATCACGGCCGGAATCGCCACGAACAGTCCGATAGCGGTCGTCACCAGAGCTTCCGAAATACCTCCCGCCACGGCCGCCAGACCGGTAGCTTTTTCCTGCTGAATGCCGCGGAATGCGTTCAGAATGCCGACCACCGTTCCGAACAGCCCCACGAAGGGTGCCGTCGACCCGATCGTCGCCAGTCCGCCGAGTCCGCGCTTCAGTTCGGCGTGCACGATCGCTTCGGTGCGCTCCAGAGCGCGCTTGGAAGCTTCGATCGTCTCGCCAGGGATCTCGCCCGGGCTGTCCTGGTGCGCCTTGAATTCCATCAAGCCCGCCGTAACCACCTTGGCCAGGTGGCTCTTCTTGTTACGTTCGGCGACTTTGATCGCTTCGTCAATCTTGCCCTCGCGCAGCGCCCCGGCCACGGCCGGCGCGAACGAGCGGGACTGATTGCGGGCGGCGTTGAATGCCATCCAGCGGTCGATCATCACGCCGATCGACCAGCCTGACATGATGAACAGAATGATAACCACGACCTTCGCCAGAATGCCCATCTGTTTCCACAGCGAAATCGGGTCCCAACCAACCTGGCCTTCTTCAAAGAGCCAGGCGGCGAATAGATGCAGATTGCTGAATGCCACTGCTGCAAGGTTGACTACCATGAGTTGCTTTTCCTCCTCGGAACTTGTTTGACCCGCTTCCAACCGCGCGCCATTCGTGCTGATCAAGCCGCCGTTGGCGGCCCGGTCTCTGTTATCGGTTCAAGGCTCTCGCCCGGAAGCGACAATGGAGAATCGCCAAACGCACCCGTACCCCGTTAGAGGCGCAGGCGCGATCTAGCCGTTGCATCATAAAAAGAAATCGAGTGGGCGGGAAGTCCTCGGGAGCAACGCCATCCCGTTCACCTGCCCTGAAAATTCAGCAGGGACGGACACCAACCGCCGCAGACGGGGCTAGCCCCGTCTCTCCGGACCCTAGCCTCCGGACAGGCTGAAATTCACGATCACTTCTGTTTCCACGGCCACCGGCTCGCCATTGAGCAGGTATGGCTTATAGCGCCATTGTTTGACGGCCTCGATTGCGGCCGGCGCCAGCATGGCATGTCCGCTGATCAACTGCAGGTTCTGAATCGTTCCATCTTTGCTGATTTCTGCGTGCAGCACTACCTGTCCCTGAATACGCGCTTGCCGCGCCAGCGGAGGATAATTCGGCTGCACTCTCTTGATCAGAAGTCCGTTCGAAACGCCCTGCGAAACCCGCACCCGCTGTGGCGTCGCGACCTTCGGCACAGCTACCGGCGTCGAACTGATGATGCCGCCGATCACGCCGCCCGCCGATCCACCCGGGATGCCCCCCGGAACACCGCCCGCCACGCCCCCACCCAGATCCGGCGGAGTTTCTTCTTCTTTGATCATCTGAATATTCTTAGGAATCTTGGTCGGCGTGCGCAACTGGCCTTCCACGATTTCACTTACGGCCCTCACGACTTTGATGGGAGCCGCGGCTGGTGGCGGCGGTGGTGGCGGCGGCGGTGGCGGAGCCATCAGGAACGTCATCAACTGCTGCTTCGGCAGCGCATCCGTATAGATCAACGGAATCAGGATGAGGATGGAGAGGAGGAACATCTGCAGAATAAACGACAGGATGGTCGTGCCCAACCGCTTCGTCCTCAGCTTATTCCCGGATTCGATAAGGCTGTCTTCAAACATGGGTTCCTCCTACGCCAGACCCTACATCGATGTAGACACCAGCCGCACCTTTCTTGCTCCCGATCTTTTTCAACTCCTGCCTCTCCGTGCAGGTTCATGATTCTACGCCATTTCCAACCTGACCAAAAACTAGCTGTCATCCTGAGCGGAGTTCGGCGCCTGCGCCGAACGCAGTCGAAGGACCTACATGCACACCTACTCCCGCCCCCTCTACACCTTAATCTTTTCCTTCGGCGAATTCTGCCCCGTCCCTGTCCGCATCGGCATTGCAATCGGTCTCTGGCCGCGCTCCGTCCGCCAGTCCTGGTATGCCACCAGGATGGGCGCCGCAATCGCAATCGAAGAATACGTCCCGATCAGAATCCCGATCACCAGCGCCAGGCTGAATCCCCGCAGCACTTCGCCACCGAAAAGGAACAAAGCAAGCACGGTAAGGAATGTCAGCCCTGCTGTCAAGATCGTTCGGCTTAAAGTTTGATTAATACTCTTGTTGACGATGTCCGACAGCTTCTCCCGCCGCAGCAGCTTAATGTTCTCCCGGATGCGGTCAAAGACAACAATCGTGTCATTGTTGGAATATCCGATCAGGGTCAAAATTGCTGCGATCACCGTCAGCGAGATTTCCTTGTTCAGCAGCGAGAAGACTCCCACCGTTATCAGCGTGTCGTGGAAAACCGTCAGTACCGCCGCCACGCCATAAATCCACTCAAAACGCAGTGCCAGATACACCAGCATGCCGGCTAGCGAATAGAGGGTCGCCAGAATCGCCTGTTTGCGCAGTTGCTGGCCCACTTGCGGCCCGACGATCTCCACATTGCGAATCCCAAAGTCCGAGACAAAGAAGCCATCGCCCAGCGATGCCACCACGGCCGGGTCCACCACCCCTTTCAATCCGTCGATCGAGTCCAGCACGCCACTCTTCACCTTGTCGCGATCGTTCACAATCGCCTGCGCGATTGCCGTGTAGCGTGGGTTCGCGTCCATCCCCAGGTGCAGCGGATCCTTTTCCAGCAGATAATTCGCAAGCGCGAGCGAACTGGAATTGTTCAGGTCCTGCTTGCCCGCGCTGGCGCTGCTCGCCCGTCCCTCCAGCGCCTGGATGATCTGCGTCTTGCCCTTGTCGAGTGCCTGCTCGCTGGTTTCCTGAATGTCGAGTTGGATCAGCAACTCGTTGTTGCTGGCCAGGCCGTATCTCTGCACGCGGGCGTTCTTCAGCCCGGCGCGATCGATGTCCGCATGAATGGCGTCCGGATCGGGCGTATGCGAGTACTTCACATAGACCAGCGTGCCCCCGCGGAAATCGACGCCCAGCGGAATTCCATGCCAGAACGCCATGGAAAGCAGGCCGGCCACACTGAAGATTAGAGAAAACGAAAGGAAGTACCACTTCTTCCCAAGAAAATCGATGTTTGTATTTCTAAAGAATTCCAAGTCAAAACTCCAGGTTTCAAAGTTTCAAGGTTGCAATGTTTCAA
>PLHN01000405.1 GCA_003139975.1 Acidobacteriaceae bacterium | reverse complement strand
CGATGGCGATGCGGACCGCATCGCCGCGGTTGCGGAAGATGGCAGCTTTGTCGATTCGCACAAATGCATGTGCGTTCTGCTGAAATGGCTGCTGGAGTATAAGAAGTGGCCCGGTGACGTGGTGCGCGCCTTCAACACGACCGGCATGATGGACCGGATTGCCGCGAAGTATGGGCGCAACCTGCACGAGTGCAGCATCGGTTTCAAGTACATTGCTGACCTGATGATGGACCACGAGATTTTGATTGGCGGAGAAGAATCGGGTGGCATCGGCTATGGGCGCTTCCTGCCCGAACGCGATGGGGTCCTCAACGCACTGCTGCTGGCCAATGTGATGGCGGAAGAAGGTAAGCCTCTCGGCCAGTTGGTATCGGATCTGCAGCGTGAGTTTGGCGCGCATTATTATGGGCGCCGCGACCTGCATATTTCCGACGAATTGAAAAACGGTGCCGTTCGGCGTGCAGCCGATGCTCAGACAATAAAACTCGGACCTTATGCCGTGCTGCGGAAAGAGAACCGTGACGGAGTAAAGCTCTTTTTGGATGCTCCGAGAAACGGTAATGCTGCCGATCCGTGGGTACTGTTTCGCGCATCCGGAACCGAGCGCCTGCTGCGGATATACGTGGAAGCGGCGACGCCGGAGCTAGTAAAGGAAATTCTCGAAAACGCCGAACGGTTCGCCCTGCACCCTTGATTGCGGGCTTGTACCGGGATCAAACGCGCTTTGATCATGGCTTACCGGACATTCGTTTCCAACACTTTCGCGTCTGGTGCGCCCACAAAACAAGATAGGATAATAACAACACTTCGGGGTCATGATCGAAACGGAAACCATGCCGGTGCCTGCCGATTCGGCCGAGTCGCGCCGCTACAACCGCATCAAGCGGTGGATGGGTGTGGGCGATTTTGCGCTCGGGCTAGGCCTGCTGATTGTGTTACTCGCAACCGGTTGGACCGGAACCCTGCGCGATCTGGCCCTTCGGGGCGCGTCGCAGAACTATACGTTCGCCGTATTTCTCTACGTCCTCATGCTGATGCTAATCAGCAAGGTGATCGGGCTGCCCCTCGACTATTACGGATTCCGGCTGGAGCACCGCTTCCACCTTTCGAATCAACGGTTGCGTTCGTGGCTCTGGGATGAATTCAAGAGCATGCTAGTGGGGCTGATGCTGGCCACGATTGCGGTGGAGCTGATTTACTCGTTGTTGCGGCACGTCCCGCAATACTGGTGGCTGATTGCGTGGGCTGTGTTTCTGGGGCTGATCGTCTTGCTGGCTCAACTTGCACCCGTTGTGCTTTTCCCAATTTTTTACAAATTCGAGCCTCTCGAAAACGAAGAGCTGAAGAGGCGGCTGACTGTATTGAGCGAGCGGGCGGGAACCCGCGTACGCGGCGTTTACCGCTGGCATCTCTCGGAAAAGAGCAAGAAGGCGAATGCCGCGCTTACGGGGCTGGGAACGACCCGGCGCATTATTCTCGCCGATACCCTGCTCGATAACTACTCCGACGACGAGATCGAGGCGGTTCTGGCGCATGAACTTGGACATCACGTGCACAAGCACATCCTTAAGAGCATTCTGGTGCAAGCCGGTATCACTTTCGGTGGTTTCTGGCTGGCGAACGAAGTTCTCCGCTATGCGGTGGAACGGCGTCACTTGTTCGAAACCATGTCCGACTTCGCAAACTTTCCGCTTCTGATTCTGGTTTCGACGGTACTTTCATTCTTGTTGATGCCGGCGCTCAATGCTTATTCGCGTTTCAATGAGCGGCAGGCTGACCGATACTGTTTTGAATCCGTGGCCAGCGTGGAGCCTTTTATTTCTTCAATGAGCAAGCTCGCCGAGCAGAACCTGGCCGAGAAGGAGCCGGCGCGCTGGGTAGAGTGGCTCTTTCATTCGCATCCGGCAATTGCGAAGCGCGTGGCGGCAGCGGAGGGATGGGCCCGGGCGCATTAGAAGAACGTGGTTTTGAACTGCTCGTGGCGCTGGCGGGCTTGATCGATGATGCTCTGGAATTCCGGTTCGTTGCGAAGATTCTGCAGGAGGGGATCGCGCACGAAGTAGGGATAGCAGAAGAATCCGCCCCCGATGCTGTGACGCAGCATGTGCAACGCGGACGCCTTGTCGCCCAACACGGCATAGGCCTGTGCCACCTTGTAAAGTCCCTCAGCGTCGCTTACACCGCGTTCTTCAATCTTGCCTTCGGTTTGCTTCAGAAGCTTCAAACCCTCGGCGTTGTTGTGCTTAATTGAGTAGCTAATCGCTTTCCCCACCGTTGCCGGGAGCAACGAGGGATCTGTTTCATACGCGCGGTCGAACTCGTGTGCCGCCTGGTCGCGGCGGTTCGCGTAGTACTCGCCAAGGCCGCGGTAGAAGAGGATGTAGGCAGAGTCGGTGGCCGGCAGGCTTTGCAAAAACCTGTCGTATTCGCCCAGGTACAAATAACTGTTCATCGCGGAACTGTTGATTTTGACCTGAGGATTGTTCTGGCGCGCTTTTTCGCACTCGGCCAGCGATTCCTCCAGCATGCCGCCGAAGCGATACGCATAGCCAAGTTCCCAGTGCGCTTCGGCGTTGTTCGGACTGTCGCGCAGAGCCGACCGTAATAAAGGCACCGCCTGCTCCACCCGGCCGGTGTCGGTAAACAAGTTCGACAAATAAATTCGCGGCTCGACCAGTGCGGGGTTTACGGCAATGGCCTTCTCATAGGCAGCCTGCGCCTTGCCGTAGTCCTCGCGCCCGCCGAACTGGAGCGACGCTTTGGTGGTGTATGCCCGCCCCAGATGGGCCCACGCGGGCGCATAGTTCGGTTCAATCGAGGTCGACTTCTCCAGCATCCCGATCGCGGAAGCGAACTGATTGAGCGAATAAAGGTCGATGCCGCGCAGATAGTACTCGTAAGCCAGGGCGCTGATCGGCTTTTCGGGCTTGAGGTTCGCGGCTTCCGCGGGCGAAAGGCTCAGCTCCAATTCCTTAATGATCTGTTGCGAGACGCGATCTTGCACGGTCAGCAACTTGTCGTACTTCACATCGATGGTTTCCCGCCACAAAATTCTGTCCGGTTTCACATCGATCAGCTGAGTGCTGATCCTGAGGTCGTCGCCGTCTTTGATGAAGCTGCCCGTCAGCAACGTATCCACGTTCAAATCGGCGGCCACTTTTTTCGGGTCGATAATCTGGTTGCGATACTTATCGATGGAAGAGGACGGCCGAAGCGTGAGCGTATTGACATAGCTGAGCTTGGTGATAATTTCGTCCGCCAGTGAAAATCCGAGGAAGTCGGTCTCCGCATCCTGTTTCAGGTTTCTGAAAGGCAGGACCGCCAGGCTGCGGGGATGCGCCGAGGTGGCCGCGATACTCGACTTCCGAACAAAGTACGCAGAAAAGCCGCCCACCACCACTAACAAGGCGGCCAGAGCGGCCCATAGCCACTTCTGGTCTGGAATGCGTCTTCCCGCGGCCGGGGTGAGGGCCGCACCGCGCGCCGGCGTCCGCCACCCCGATCCCGTCTTGGCGCCCTCGGGATTTGCCGCGCCCTGCAGCTTGGCTTGAAACTCCCACTCCTTCTTGAAGTCCTGGAGGTCAATCAGCAAGTCTCGTACCGATTGATAGCGAGTCGCACGGTCTTTGCGCAACGCCTTGCTGATGATCCGCTCGACCTCGTAGGGCAGATCGGGCGCAAACTCAACCGGCGCGGGAGGCTCGGCCTTCAGGATTTCCGCGATCACGTCACTGGTGGTCTTGCCGTCGAACGCGGTCTTTCCGGTGACCAACTCATAAATCAGCGATCCCAGGCTGAAAATGTCGCTGCGCGCGTCGACCTCAAGTCCCCGTGCCTGCTCCGGCGACATATACTTTGCGGTACCCAGTACCATCCCCGGCTGGCTGATCGAGGAGGTCGAAGCGTTCAAAACGAGTGTTCCGCCGGCGCGCGACTCACCCAGCTTGGCGATTCCGAAATCGAGGACCTTAACAATTCCGTCTTTGCGAACAATGACGTTCTCTGGCTTGATGTCGCGATGAACAATTCCGCCATCGTGCGCAGCGGCAAGAGCGCTCGCAACCTGCATGGCGATGTCAATCGCAGAGTTCAGTTCAAGCTTGCCGGTAAACAGTTTCTGGCGCAGGGTTACACCTTCGATGAACTCGGAAGCAATAAAGCGCATTCCATCCGCCTGCCCGAATTCATAAATAGTAAGGATGTTGGGATGATTCAAGGCCGATGCCGCATGGGCCTCGTGTTCAAAACGGCGCAGCCCGCGCTCATCCTGGGTGAGTTCGGGCGCAATCGTCTTGAGCGCAACCTTGCGGCGTAGACGTGTGTCCTCCGCCAGGTAGACCTCGCCCATGCCGCCGGCGCCCAGCCGGGAAATGATTTTGTAATGGTCCAGTTGCGTACCGGCAGCAATCGTCTTGTGCCGGTCGTCCACGATCATGCGGTTTGCCGCTTCCAGCACCGGCTTTTGCAGGAAGTCCAGCGGTTGTCCGGCGGAAGCCAGCAGGGATTCGACTTCCTGTCGCAGCAGGGCATCGCCCGTACATTTTTCGTCGAGGAACGCCGAGCGCGCCTCCGGCGTCATTTCGAGAGCCTCATGAAACAAGGTCTCGACCTTTCGCCAACCTTCCGATGAAGACCCCATGACTACGCAATCCTACAATAGGCGTCGTAAGCCCTTGGTTAAAGATTATCCACTATCTCGGAGGGCGCTAAAAGATGTCGGTCAACTTCACGCTTGCCTCTGAAATCCGGCGTCTACTTCTTCTCTTTTTGCAGGATTTCTTCCACCCGGCACAGGTCCTCTTCGGTATCGACACCCACGGTGTCGAACGGCGTTTCGGCGACATAGATGGGGACGCCATTCTCCAGGAATCGTAATTGCTCAAGCCGTTCGACGCGTTCGAGTGAGGACTCGGGCCAGCGGACGAATCTGTCCAGCGCGTTTTTTGTGTGCGCATAGAGTCCAAGGTGCTTGTAGTAGCGCGGGTGAGTGCCATCGCGATCGTGCGGGATGGCGGCGCGCGAAAAATACAGCGCTCTGCCGGAGGTGTCGGTCACAACCTTTACGGCGCCCGGATTATTGATGTCCACTTCGGCGGCGAGCGTTTTCAGCGTGCCTACCTCGATCCCGGGCATTTGCATCAAGGCCAGCAGGCTTGCAATGTGTTCCGGGCGTGTAAGAGGTTCGTCGCCCTGGATATTCAGATAAACGTCCGCTGCGAGTGCGCCCGAGATTTCGTGCGCGCGCTCAGTGCCCGAGCGATGAGTGGGAGACGTCATGCGCACGGAGATGCCACGCTTTTGGCAGCAGCGTAAAATCTCGTCCGAATCGGTGGCCACCACAACCTCGTCGAGCGACTGGCAACGTTCGACAGCGCGGTACACCCAGGCGATCAGCGGCACGCCGGCAATTTCGCGCAGCATTTTGCGCGGCAGGCGCGTCGAAGCCAGCCGTGCTGGAATCACAGCGACGACTTTCATGCAGACAGTTTCGCACGGGGCGGTTCGGTTGCAAACTCGATTCCTTGCGAGGCGAGCGTCGTGCCGCGCCCTTTCAAAGCGGCGACATATCCTTCAGCGGATTGGATCGGAAAACATGAGGCCACCGTGGTTCCGGAGATTGTTAACGCCGCGGTCCAGTTTCATTGCAGATCCAGATCCCAAGTCGCGCCCGAACAACTCGCCATAGTTCCCAACCGCCTCGATGGCGCGCCCGGCCCACTCGTCATCCAATCCGAGGAATTGTCCCCAGCCGCGGTGCGCGCCCAGCAGTCGCCGGATGACGATGTCGTCGCTCTTTCTCATTTCCTTTACATTCGACTGCGTGACTCCCAGTTCCTCGGCCTGGATCAGAGCTTGCATCGTCCAATCGATGATCGCACGCCATTGCGGATCGTCCGCACGAACCGCCGGAGCGAGCGGATCGTTCGCTACAACGTCAGGCATGATTACGTATTTCGGAGCCAGGTGTTTGAAGGCAATGCGTTCATAGGCCAGCTGTGAGACGTCAGCCGTGATGGCGGCACAATTTCCCGTGACCAAGGCGGCTTCCATCTCGCCCTCTTCCGAAAATGGCGCTCTTAGAAAGTTGATCTTCTCTCGCTCCATGTAGTTATTCACCTGCGCCTCGATTTCCGTTCCTGTCAGAAAGCAAACCTTCTTTCCGGCAAAATCCTTGGGCGAGGTAATACCTGAACTCTTATCAACCAGGAATCCCTGAAAGTCATAGAAAATCGGGCGAGCGAAGCTGAAGCTGCCATTGTCGTTACGGAAGTTGACGGAAGCGGTTGCGAGCAGGTCAATCGCCCCAGACTTGAGCGCCGCCAAGCTGCTGGCTTCATCGCGAAAGTATTTAATGGTGGCCTTGGCATCCGCTCCGAGAACGGCAACTGCTACAGCCTTACAAATGTCGCTATCCAAAGCGGAGTGATTTCCGTGTGCGTCGGCCAGCGTCCATTCCGGCTCTTCCGTATCTACACCGCAGGATACGGTTCCGGCCGCGCGCACCTTTTTAAGGGTTGTTGACGTTGGCTTTGAGACTGCGAGGGCTTCCGGAACAACATTGGCCAAGAGAATGACAACGAGAAAAAGGACGAACGAAAAAAGCATCCTTCGCATAGAAGATGTTCACTCCATTTAACGGTTGTTTCTGCCGAACCGATTCCTGCCTACGTGCCGCAATACTGACGTGAAAGAAGGGCAACCGGACAAAAGATCCGATCGCCCTCCACCACGGAGAAGTTAGTTAGTTGGCCAGCCGGGTGTGGTCGGCAGACCGGGGTTTGAACTCGGCCGCGGGTTGAAGTCCGCCGGAGCCGGATCGACCAATACTCCGTTCTGGTAATCGGTCGGATTGATACTCAGGATGCGGCATCCATTCGCGCCCCAGTGAGGCAGGCTCGTAATGTCAGTCGGGTTGATCATCGCGTAGCTTGGCGGAAGCGCCCCAGCGGATCCCTGCTGCAGCCGCCCAAAGTCAAAGGCGGAGAACAAGGCGCCGATCTTGGTGTTCGCGCCGTCGGTGGGCCCAAGGTTCGATTGCCCGAACAGGGTCTTACCGAGTTTCATGGCCTTGGCTTCGTCCGGCAGGTCCGCCAGCGGAGTCAGGTTGAAGAGCTGGTCGATGAACTTGATGACCGAGCCGTGTTCCGAGGCTTCGTGCGAAATTCCGTGCACCAGGGAATAGGGCGAGACCACGATGGCAGGGATGCGCGGCCCCTGATCGAGCGCATAGCCCAGTGCATCGAAGTTGCGGATCTGCGGAACGGTGTGGTCGTAAAGGCCATCGGTCTCATCGTAGGTGATGATNNGCTGCTGGCGATGGCGTTGATCTCATCGGCCAGAAGTGCTTCGCTGATTTGCGCGTCAGAGTAGCCCGGATGGTCGTCGCTGCCCGGGAAGAGCGCTTCCACGTTGGGGCTGGGAGAGCGCGGAACCAGGCCATCGTTGTTTCCGTCGCCGCCACGGACGTAATACACACCGCCAGTTCCGGTGCCGGGCAGGTTGGCAATGCTGATGGCGTTGAAGAAGTCTTGCAGGCCCTTCATGTGATTCGCAGTCTCGACCGGGTTGTTTGCTTCGTAGCCGAAGTACTGCGGTGCATCGTGGTGCGCGATGTAAGTTGCGTGCGTTGCGACTCCCGGATCGGTGGGCTCCAGATCGTAACCTTCCTGATACCAGGCCCAGGCTACCGGCGGCTTGTTTTCACCGGCGATCTTCTTGATGTCATTCTGGACATCTTGCAGATCCAGTGCCAAGGCATCTTGTGAGGTGATGCTTTCGATCTGGTTCCCCATGAAGCTGAGGGGCAGCGAAGCGAAAGTCAGGTTGGAAGCGGGATTGGTGGTACCAGGAGCGCCGCTTTCGGTGGGCTGGCTCTGACCCGGTCCGGGGAAGATATCCAACGCTGAACCCCAGAAGGGCTGTGGGTCGCCAGTTACCGGGACCGTGCTGTTGTTCTTGTCATTGTTGCTCCCCAATTCGGGATGCTTGACCCATTGCGTGACGCCGGATTGCCCGGCAATCATGGCAATCGCGTTTGGAGTCGAAGGCCCGATCACCGTGTCAAAGAAATTGTCGAACAAGGTGAAGCGGTCGGCGTAATTCCAGAGGAAAGGAGCCGTATTGCAATCAACGTGGCTGACCACCAATTCGCCTTTCTGTTTCTGCGCGAGCGTCGGAACCGGTCCCGTGTAGGTGGTCCCGTCCGGGCTCAGCGTTCCTGACAGGCCTTCCTCGGTGAAAGCATAGCGGTCATTCTGCGCTATGTTGCTGCCGTTGAGATCCAACTTGGCGTCGATGGCGGTGTGACCGTGGTTAACGCTGTCGGTATCTTCTGGGTACAGCAGTACGGTCTGGTTGCTGGTGTTCTTGACCGATTGCGGAATCAGGAACGGCGAGATGGTGCTGACGCTGCCGTCGGTATTTACGATCGGCTGAAAGAAACCCGGCGTCTGGGCGGCAGGCTGCGAGAACAGGCCGTTTGCGCCGGGGTAGGTGCCGAAGTAGAAGTCGAAGGACCGGTTTTCCTGGAAGAGCACGAATACGTACTTGATATTCTGCCGAAGCAGCGCCAGTTTTTGGGCATTACTCAGCATGGGCTGCTTCTCAAGGTTGCTGGTATAGCGGGCAACCGCATCACTGGAGCGTGGAGCAATCTCGACCAGCTTCTTATTTGCTGGCGCCTTTACGTCGTTGGCCACGGCCGCTAACGGGTTCAGCACAAGTACAGCGGCCAGCATGCAAGCACACGACTTAAGCCATGGGCTAGAACTCATAAGTATCCTCCGGCACATTAAGATGATTTTTTCGCACTGATTCGGGGCGTAAGTACACGTCGGCCCAAGCATTCAGCTCATCTGCCCTTGGGACTCTTCGTGGCTGTGGGCCTGGGGACTCTTATCGATGATGAAGCTCAGTCCACATGCACTCTCGCACTGCGATTCCCCATGGAACCGCGATTGTGCGCGGGCTTGCACTTCACAATCGAACTCCCTGACCCGGTTTACTGGCACACCGGCATCATTACTTGTCGGTAAGTTGAGAGAGCACGAAAGTGCATCAGACTCCGACCAAGTTAAGACTTATTTACAGGGGAATGAACTGTTGATGAATTGCGCGTGACCCCTGAGGAAATCTGATGATGATTCCGTCGCTGAAAAGCAAACTACGTGCCGTGCACCGGAACCGCGCATGCCTTCGAGCCTTTGTTCATAATGATTTAGAGCCCCGGCCGTTCGTCCGAATAGGCTTTGGCATTCCGAGGAGCAGGCACAACGGACTGGACCAAAATCCAAAACACGCCAACTCGGCCCACTGAAATAATGCCCCACGCAGTTTCGGCCGATTCTAGAAGGGTACTTTGGAGTGCCCAAGCCCGGGGAACTGTTATCTATCGGGAACGGTTGGACTTATCATTGCAAGTAACGACGTGCGCCGTCGCTTTCCATCAGACCGCGTGCGCCCGCGACGCCTACTGAGGGTGGGGCTCAACACGAATGCAGATTCTTCTGGTTGATGATTCGGCCGTCTACCGGAAACTGATCGGCGATCATCTGCGAAGCTGGGAATTTGATTTCACCGTGGCCGAAACCGGCGCGGACGCATGGCAAGTGCTCGAGCGGCCGGATGCGCCCAAACTCGTGCTTCTGGACTGGGTGCTTCCGGACATCGAGGGCATCGAACTTTGCCAGCGCATCCGCAAGGTCGGTACCACCGGGCACTACGTTTACGTGATCCTGCTCACCAGCAAACAAGGCCGGCAAGACATGCTCGACGCCATGAACGCAGGAGTCGACGACTACCTGGTCAAGCCGTTTGATGCGTCGGAACTGAAGGCGCGCCTGCTGGTCGGCAAACGCATCCTCAACCTGCAGGACGAACTGGTTGCCGCGCGCGAGTCGATGCGCCATGAAGCGACTCACGATTCTCTGACCGGCCTGCTTAATCGCGGAGAAATCTTCGGTATGCTCGAGCGTGAACTCGAGCGCGCGCGCAGGGAACGCAAGCCACTCTCGGTAATTCTTGGCGATATCGATCACTTCAAACAAGTGAACGATACTTGCGGCCATCTATTCGGCGACGAAGCCTTGCAGGAGATGGCGCGCCGGCTGCACTCCAAGCTGCGCGTTTACGATGGAGTCGGAAGGTATGGCGGAGAGGAATTTCTGCTCGTGCTTCCCTCCTGCGGCTTGGACGACGCCCTTGCGCGCGCCAATGAGTTAAGGGAGACCATCGCGGCAACTCCCATCATGCACGGAGGCATCGAGCGCTCCATCACGATGAGCTTGGGAGTCGCCGTCTCGGAATGTGTGGGAGTGAAAGAACTGGAACCCCTGCTGAACCGCGCAGACGCTGCCCTCTACGCGGCCAAGGCGAACGGCCGGAACCGCGTGGAGGCCTCGGACCCTGCTCCCGGAAACACAAACCCCGGGCACACGCCCAAGGCTTCGGCGCACAAAGCCTGATCCGTCTCGACCTACCACTCTCCTGAGGTCAGATACTCGTGGATGCTTTTGGCGGCTCGCCGTCCCGCACCCATTGCCAGAATCACCGTTGCCCCGCCCGTCACAATGTCACCGCCGGCAAAGACTCCGTGCCGCGATGTCTTCTGCGTTGTGTCGTCGGCCTGGATGTAACCCTTCTTCGTAGTCGCCAGGCCGGGCGTCGTGGTCTGGATGATTGGATTGGCAGTCGTTCCAATCGCCATGATCGCAACGGCGAGAGGAATCTCGTATTCGGAACCAACAATCGGAACCGGGCGGCGTCTTCCCGAAGCATCCGGTTCGCCGAGTTCCATCTTCTGGCAGCGCGCGGCCCGGAGCCAGCCCTTGCCATCGTCGAGGAACTCGAGCGGAGCAGCCAGCACCTGGAATTCGACGCCTTCCTCTTTCGCGTGCTTGACTTCCTCGATTCGGGCCGGCATCTCGGCCTCGCTGCGGCGATACAGAATGAATGCGTGCCCGGCGCCCAGCCGCAGTGAAGAGCGGATCGCGTCGAGGGCGGTATTGCCACCGCCGATAACGGCGACGTTCTTGCCGCGGAAATCCACCATCGGCTCGTCGAACTTCGGAAACTCGTAAGCATGCATCAGGTTGATGCGGGTCAGGAATTCGTTCGCCGAATAGACGCCGTTCAGATGTTCGCCAGGAATGCCCATGAACTGCGGCAGTCCAGCGCCCGTTCCGATGAACACTGCGTCGTAGCCTTCTTCTTCCATCAGTTCGTCGATGGTGACGGTGCGCCCCACGACCACATCGGTTTCAAACTCCACGCCCATGGCGCGCATGATATCCACTTGCTCGCGAATGATCTTCTTGGGCAGCCGGAATTCCGGGATGCCGTACACCAGCACACCGCCGACTTCGTGCAGCGCCTCGAAAACGTGCACCTGGTGGCCTTTTTGCACAAGATCGCCCGCTGCGGTCAAACCTGACGGTCCGCTCCCCACAATGGCGACTTTCTTCCCAGTAGGCGGTGCCTTCACGATCTTCGTAACGTCGAAGTGCTGCTGTTCGTAGTCGGCGACAAACCGCTCCAGGTAACCGATGCCCAGCGACTCACCCTTATTGCAGAGCAGGCACGCGCCTTCGCAGTGATCTTCCTGCGGGCACACACGGCCGGTGATGGCCGGCAGCACGTTGTCTTCGCGAATCTTGGCGGCAGCGCCCATGAAGTCGCCGTCGACGATCAACTGCACGAACTCCTTGACCTTCACGCCCACCGGACAATCTTTGGTGCAGCTCGGTTTGGCGCACTCGATACAGCGCAGCGCTTCCTGCCTCGCCAGTTCGGCCGAGTAGCCAAGATTGACTTCCGTGAACTGCTTGTTGCGCACTTGCGGCAGCGCCTCGGGCATATGCTGCCGCGGCATCTTGATGCGTTCTTTGTTCGGGATAGGATTGCTGGACTTCTTGACCGGGATCTTCGAGGTTGGGGGCGTGCTCATTTCTTTCCCTCCAGCGCGCACGCCACTTCTTCGGTGGGAGCCGCGGTTTTCTTGCTTTCGACTTCGTGCTTGTAGTCTTCGAGCGAACGTTTTTCGGCGTCGCGATACATGGCGTTGCGCTGCACGAGGATCGCAAAATCGACGCGGTGCGCGTCGAATTCGGGGCCATCGACGCAGGCGAACTCGCTTTTGCCTTCCACCTGCACGCGGCAGCCGCCGCACATGCCGGTCCCGTCGATCATGATCGGGTTCAGGCTGACCATCGTCTTGATGCGCTCTTTACGCGTCATGTCAGCGACCGCCCGCATCATGGGGATTGGACCGACGGCGAGGACCATGTCAATACGCGTGCCATTCTCGATGAGTTGGCGCAACTTGTCGGTGACCAGGCCCTTGTCGGCGTAGCTGCCATCGTCGGTCGTGACGAAGACCGTGTCGCTAACCTCGCGCATCTCGGATTCGAGAAGGACGAGATCCTTGTTGCGCCCGCCGATAATTGTGATCACGCGATTGCCGATGCGCTTCATGGCAGACGCAGTCGGATAGGCCATCGCCGTGCCCACCCCGCCGCCCATCACCACCACGGTNNTCCCACGCCCCCGCCGATCACGACCACCGTGCCGAAGTTCTCAATCTCCGACGGCTTGCCCAGCGGCCCGACCATGTCGAGGATACTGTCACCGGTTTCGAGCGAGTTGAGCAGGTTTGTGGTCTTGCCGATGGACTGCACCACAATGTTGACCGTACCCTTTTCCGGGTCGGACTTTTCGATGGTGAGCGGGATGCGCTC
>PLHN01000483.1 GCA_003139975.1 Acidobacteriaceae bacterium | reverse complement strand
CGTGCGGATGCTTGTCGCCCTTGTACACCTTCAGCTTCGTAAACATCTGCTTGCCCAGTTTGTTTTTGGGCAGCATGCGCGAGACGGCCTGTTCGATCACCAACTCCGGCTTGCGCACCAGACGTTTTTTTACGTCTTCGGAACGCAGTCCGCCGGGATAGCCCGTGTAATGGTGATAGGCCTTTTGTTCGACCTTCATGCCAGTCATCTTGACCTGCTCGGCGTTGATGACCACGACGTGATCGCCGGTATCGATAAACGGCGTGTATCTCGGATTTTCTTTGCCCATCAGAATGCGGGCTACGCGCGAAGCCAGCCGCCCGAGCGGCTGCCCGGTGGCATCGACCACAAACCACTTCCGCGTAATTTCCCCTTCTTTCGGGAAATAGGTAGACATTGCAACCCTCCCAAAGCGTAAAGAACGAATAATGAAGACCGCTGAGATGCCCTGATCTTTCTAAGTAAAGATCACGCTAAGAAAGCAAACCACGCAGAACGCGCGCAAGGTGNNGGCAGCCGCAGGACTTCCAAAGACGTTTAGGATAGCCCACGAGCCTCGCCCTTGTCAACGAAAGGATTCAGGGGAAAGGGGTTAAGGGCAGGTTCTTGGCCTTCGCCGGTGAGCACCGGCCCGCTCGCCACGATCCGCAGGCTATGGTGGGCGATTCGTGTTTCCGGCAAGAAGCAAACGGCTACTTTCCGTCCACGGTCTTCAGGCATTTCCCGTAGAGCTCGAGCAGATGATCGGCGTACTCCTCGGGCTTCGTGGCGGCTGGTCCGCCCTGAAAGCCCACGCCGCCAGCCGCGCCACTGGTCCTGCCGTAACTGGTCGTCATGGCGATGAACTTCATAAGGTCAAGGGCAATATCTTCGTTGCGGCGATTGCCGATAGAAAAGGCGGATGCTTCCATAGTCATTCCTCAGAACAAGATGTTTATGAGACCACTTTTAGCCGTTCGGGGTTAGCGATCTTCACACCGGAATTCGACCGAGTGTCCAAGCGCGATGATAGCAGAGGGAGGTCCCGGTGTTGTACCAGCACTTGCCGCAAGGGAACTGAGCGACACGCGCCGCCCGTGTTTGCGGGGACGCAGCCGGGAATGTTGTCTGGCAAATTTCGACTTCCAGAAAACGCCGCGCGATTTGGTAAACTAACAGCGGAAGCCGACGTANNCGATTCGTAATCGACAGGTCATCAGTTCAAGTCTGATCGTCGGCTCCAGCCTCTTCAGCTGAACAGTCTGTTCACAAGGACGTGCTACAGCTGCGGCACGATCGATTCCTCGAATTTCCCTGCGAAAGCCGTGTTGACTCGCACCTGTGATCAACGAGCTAGCTATGCTTCACAAACTTCAATGAGGCCGAGTTCATGCAGTAACGCAGGTAAGTGGGCTTGGGGCCATCGTCGAAAACATGGCCCAGGTGCGCCTCACATTCGGCGCATGAAATTTCATCCCGGCTCATGCCCAGGCTCAGGTCAGCTGTCTTTCTGACATTTTCTTTGGCGATCGGAGCCCAAAAACTTGGCCAGCCCGTTCCCGATTCAAACTTCGTGTCCGAACTGAAGAGCGCGTTACCGCAACAGACGCAGCGATAGAGACCCTTGTCGTGCAGGTTGTAGGTATCCCCCGTGAAGGCCCTTTCCGTCCCTTGCTGGCGCGTCACCTCAAATTGCAAGGGAGTCAGTTGCCGCTTCCACTCGACGTCCGTCTTGTGAACTTTCTTAATGCGCGCCTGTCCAAGGCTCTGCCCGGAATCGCTGAATTGGATGATCGTCACCGTGTCTTTGTCATCCGAGGGGTTGGACTTCGCGACGCCTAAGTTCGGGCTTTTGAGCCATGCCATCAGGCCGGCACCAGCGACGGCGGAATTAGCAAGAAAATCTCTGCGTTTCATGGATCCTCCGATTTCCAATATCGTTTGTCCCCTACTTCTTATAAAGGGTGGGGAATTGCTCACGAAGGTGCTCCACTTTGGGCGCATCGTTGATCGCAATATATGGGTTGTCGGGATGGAGGGTGGCGTAGTTTTGGTGATAGGCCTCGGCTGTGTAGAACGCCTTGAGCGGAACGACTTGCGTCACGATGGGGTGGGGGAAGGATTTTGCCTGCTCAAGTTGGGAGATGTAGGCCTCCGCGATGCGCTTTTGTTCGTCATTGGCGAAAAAGATCGCCGAGCGATATTGAGTGCCGCTATCGGGCCCCTGGCGATTGAGTTGTGTGGGGTCGTGCGCCACGGAGAAGAACACTTTCAGAAGTTGGCCGTACGAAATTTGCGACGGGTCGAAAATAATCTTCACAGACTCGGCGTGCCCCGTCGTTCCGGTGCTCACCTCTTCATATCCGGGTGTGGCAACCGATCCACCGGAATATCCCGAGGTAGCTTCCTTGACGCCTTTGACGTGCTGAAAAACGGCCTGGATTCCCCAAAAGCAACCGCCTGCAAAAACCGCCGTTTGCTTGCCCGAATTCGACGCCAGAGGGGCATCAACCGCTGGATCGGGAATAACGACGCTACGCCCGGAGGCGTGAACGCGGTTCGATGTCAAAAAGGCGGCAAAAACAAAGACTGCGGTCAGGACCGCGATCTTGCCAACCAGGGGAGAACTTTTCGCTGCAACACTCATGTCACCACCTCACCCCCGATTGGATTCTCAACCACTGCGAAAGTTACACAGGTCCTGAAGCTTGAACTTCACTACCGGCTGCAGAATCTCAAGCCAGACCTCGCAGGCGAATGCGATACTGTCATTGCCGAACGAAATCATCCTGATTAAGAGGTGTTTTATGAAACGCATCTACATCGTCGCTTACCACCAATCAAAGTTTGGAAAACTCATGGGACTCACCATTCCCGAGATCATCAAGAACGCGATCGTCGAAACGTGCGACGAAATCCGCGTTGCGCCGAGCGCGCTGGATGTCGGTTCGATCGGCGCTACCTGCAACATCTCGCTGAACGAGCAAGGACTTCTCGCTGGGCTGATGGCGCAGGTCCCGGGCCTCGAGGGAAAACCCCTGGAATCGGTCGAGAACGCCTGTGCCTCCGGAGGACAGGCCGTGCTTTCCGTAATTCAAAAACTCCTCGTGGGCTGGGGAGACGTCGGCATTGCTGTGGGCTACGAGAAAATGCGCGACGCCGAAGGCAAGATGGATGGCAAGCTCATCGGCAAAGCGCTCGGCTACTTCTCGCATCCCGATGAACGTGAAGGAAAGGTCTACATCTTCCCGCATTTGTTTGCCGAAGTGATGGAATGCTATCTGAAAGTGAATCGCGTTCCAGAAGAACATCTCGCGCAGATCGCCGTGGCGGAGTATGCCAACGCCAAACACAACCCCTACGCGCAGATGCAAAAAGTGCAGATCACGCTGGAGCAGGC
>PLHN01000167.1 GCA_003139975.1 Acidobacteriaceae bacterium | reverse complement strand
ACGATGATCGCCGTGTCGTTCCAATAAATTTCGTTGGTGGAAGGGCAGGCCGGGTTCGTGCCGATCGCATTCACTATGGATGCCACCCATGACGGTCCAAGCCCAGTGTTAATGCTGGCGTGATCGGAAGCCGCTCCATCGGGAATCACCCAGGTCACATTCGGAAGTTGGCAATTCTGGATATCGGTAAGGATCTGAGCGCCGGTGCCTTCGATTACGACATGGTCGCTCCAGTCGGTTCCACTGCACGCGAGTTGGTCCTGCGGTCCCGATGGCCTGCAAATGTGCTGAATTGCATCGGGTCCGGTCCAAATCGAGCCGTCCGACACGGAGTAGTAAGTCCAACTCAACTTTGCCGTTTCCAGCAGATCGGTCAGCGTGGGATGCTCGAAGCATTCTTGGCCATCGAGTGTCGTAAGGTTCGAGTTGGGAAAAGGTTGGCTTGTGTCAATCAGATTGACCGATGCGCCTGGGGGCGCCAGACATCCCGCTCCCGGCGTTCCGTCAGCGCGCTCGCTATTGGAAGGATTGCCCGCAACGTAGACCGTACTCGTTGTCCCACCGGGGCAGGATCCTCCGGGCATGCACACTGCCGACGATCCCGAGATAATGTACTGGTGTGCCGGGAAGCTCGGCCCTTGATTGGTTTGGAACATCTGGTCGCCGAATGTGTACGTCTCGGCCATGGTGAAGTAAGGCTGGACGTCGGAAGCCTGCACGTACTGATACTGAGGGTTCGCGGGACAATTGCCCGACGGCGAACAGCCGTCAGTGTTTGCCCCATCCATCGCGCATGCAATCCCGTTCCAGTCACAGGAGTCCAGGAATGAGTCGTGTCCGTGGCCCAGATCGTAGTTAGTCACTAAAGGAACCGCAGTCAGCGTAACGGGACCGTTCGTGGACTGGCCAACGCTGGCGATGTCGGCGCACGCCCCGGGACAGGGCGTTCGGTTCATTAGCACGGGGTCGTGAAAAAGGTTGTCGGGCGTGCGGTTTTCCTGAAAGATGACGACGACGTGTTGAATCTTGCCGTTTCCGCTGGCTCCAATCGGCGTCTGGATCGATGCGGTCGCATTCGTCGGCCCACCTCCGGAAATGGTTGCCTGGTCAGTGACCGTCCCCGAAGCAGTTGCCGAGACACTAACCCCCAAGGTGATTGCCGGGTAGCTGGCTCCGGCTGCGAGCGCATCCGAGCGTGAGCAGGAAACCGCGCTAAGAGTGCACGTCCAGCCCGTCCCGCCGAGGCTTGTCGCCGTGAAAATGCCGCCGCTCGGAAGCGAGTCCGTCACGGTAACGGTTCCGCTCGTTCCGGAAGCAGTGCTGTTGGTGCCAGTGATCGAGTACTGTCCCGTTCCACTGGGAGCGAAGCTTCCACTTTGCGAAATGGTGATGGTCCAGGGCATCGGGGCAGAGATACTGCGGCTGCTTCCTCCACATCCGCCGAGGAGTCCCGCCAGGCAAGTCACGCAAAAAAATGCGAGGGCTAACTTGAGCCGATTCATTCCCATTCTCCAGGCCTGAAATGAGGTCTTGCGAAAACTACTGCCCTAAAGTTGGACCAAGACGAAGCTTCCGCCGGTGGATGGCAAACTGGCAAGCCGTTTACTCGTTCAGCACGTGAGCATCTCAACTCGCGAATCGGCGCTCCACCAATGGTCCGCCATATTGTAGAAGCTTCAAACCGGTTGGATGCAAGTTAGCGGCGAAGATGACCACTCGCCGTTGATGTCGCACAAATTGCTATTTACCTGTGTGGCAAGGGCGGGCGCGGTCTCTTCTAAGATAAACAATATAAATAAGTTAATGCCGTGCGCTGCAGCCGGAGACTGGCCCGGGCCTTCGCGCTTTGTGGTATTGACAACCCGTTCAGATACGATATTCTTGTGGCAGTCGGTGCCCCCCGAGCCCGGTGAAGTCTGGTCAATGGTTTTTCGGATTTCCACTTAATTCCCCAAGGACTTATTTGCCGCGTGAGGGAACTATGAAAGCAGTAAGCGTCGAAGCAATCCAAGCCAGACGTGTGTCTTGGAGTCCAGCAACGGGTCGAAAGATCGCCGGCATGAAAATCGCTGCCGTCCTAATAGCCGTATTGCTCGGATCCAGCCTGAGTGCGGCGCTCACTACGACCACGACTACGATTTCGTCTTCGCTCAACCCGTCCAACTACGGGCAGCCGGTCACCTTTACGGCAGTGGTCAGCTCCACGATTGGTGCTCCGCCCAACGGAGAAACCATTACTTTTATGCTGGGAAACGGCACCGTGTTGGGGACGGGCACATTGGCCAGTGGCTCGGCGACTTTCACAATCTCGACGCTCGCGCCAGGTGGGACCGACAATGTCAAGGCGAAATACCCAGGCGACGCAACGTTTGCTACGAGCACGTCGGCGCCAGTAGCTCAGGTGGTCAATAAGGCCGCGACCACGACTTCTCTGACTACTTCGCCGAATCCGTCCAATGTTGGTCAGTCTGTGACTCTTACGGCGACGGTAAGCTCGACAGCCGGCACGGTCACCGGCAACGTGGCGTTTAGCAGTGGCAGCAAGAAGCTGGGAACTGGGTCGCTTTCGAGCGGAGTGGCCATCGTCACGACGACGAGTCTGGCTGCCGGCGCCGATGCGGTCGTTGCCACATTCAACGGCAGCACTTCGTTTGCTACCAGCACCTCGAACACCGTGAACCAGACGGTGGGCAGCGCGCAGGTTATCGATTCCACGTTAGCCTGGAATAACGTCACGCGGTATTACGAAGTTTACCTGCCAACGAGTCTGCCTGCGAATCCGCCCATGCTCTTGATGCTTCACGGGACACAGACGCAGGGCACTCCCAATCCCCAAGCCATCATTTCGTTGAATTGGGGCTGGCAAAACCTTGCCAACCAGAAGGGCTTCATCCTGGTCAAGCCCGCTTCAACCTACAACGCCAACTCTTTTCAGTGGAACTGGAACGCGTACTACATGAGCGAAGCGTTTACGTCGGCCGAATCCGGGACGTGTACCTCACCCCCTGCAAGCGCTTGCCCGGACGACGCAGGCTTTTTGCGGCAACTGATCACAACTCTCACCACTCAGTACAACGTGAACCCCAACCAGGTTTACGTCGCGGGATTCTCCTCGGGCGCGCAAATGGCACAGCGAGTGGGCGTCGAGCTTTCGGACATCGTCGCGGCGGTCGTGATCGGATCGGGCACGATTGTCGGTCAGCCATCCCTACCTCCGATTACTTTGCCCGGTTCCGCAGCTGCTCCCGTTTCCATCCAGGAGTGGCATGGAACGACGGATACCGAAATCTCGCCGTGCAATAACAACTGGACGGGGTATTCGGGCTACAAGTTCTACCTGGCCACGGTGGACCAGTCTTTCAATTACTGGACGGCGCAGAATTCCTGCTCCCAGTTCGCGAATAGTTTGCCATTGTGCTCGGGCGGATCTGCGAACGCCGGCACCACGGGGAACGATGCGACCTCATGCTTGAACAACACGGAAGTCCAGTTTATTTGGGAGGAGAACGTCGGTCACGTTTGGGTAACCGGCAACAATAGTGCCCGCTGGCAGTTCTTTGCCTCTCATCCGAAGCAGTCTCCTAAGGACCGGTAATCGACTAGGACGAGAATCGGAGAATTGATTTAAGCAGGTTTGGGCCAATCCATATGGGTGTCGAACAGGTAACGGATACCAGTGAGATGATGAAGCAGCTAACCGCCTACATTGCTGCAAAAGTGCTCAAGGGCAAAAGCGTGGAGATCACAGAGGATACGCCGCTGGTTTCCTCTGGGCTCATCGATTCCTTCGCGCTGATTGACATTTTTCTCGAGCTTCAGCGAATTACCGAACGTAAAGTTCCGGCGAGTAAGGTGCAGGCTAAGGACATGGACACTGTGCGCCTCATGTTTGCCCTTGCCGAACGATTTGGCAAACCGGCGAAAAGCTAGAGTCAAGGGCCATTGCGCTACTCGCTTGTGCGCGCGGAGACCGCGCACTATCCCCTGATTCAAGTCTCGCCAACCCTAGTCCTTCCAAGTCCCCAGCATATCTGTGATCTTCCCGCGGTCGATTTTCCCATTCACGTTAAGAGGAATCTGGGGGAAGTGGTAGATCCGAGTGGGGACCATGTAGCGTGGCAACCGGACCTCGCAAGCAGCGATGATTTGCGTGTCGAGCGCAGGGTCCGATCCTGAAACGACGCCTACAATGCCCGACGCGGAGCCCTCCGAAAGCGGCCAGGGAATCGCAACCGCCAGTTCCGTCTTGGCCCCTTGCCGCAAAACAAGATCGATTTCCTGCAGTTCCACGCGATAGCCGCTGATCTTGACTTGAAAATCGCGGCGCCCAAGGTAGAACAAGCACCCTCGCTCGTCCTGGAGAACCAGATCTCCGGTACGGTACCAGATCTTGTCTCCCGTGTGCGCTAGGCGAACGAAGCTTTTGGCCGTTTTTTCCGGATCGTTCAAGTCCCCTCGCGTAACCTGCGATCCGCCCAGGCAAAGCTCACCGCTTTCACCTGTCGGAACCGGCTTTAGATCCTCGCTTACAGCACAAACCTGCTGCCCGTCAAAGGGCCAGCCGATCGGCACCAGACCGCGCACGCATTCTGCCGGCGAAGTTGCCGAATCCCACCGGTACCAGGTGATGGCGATCGTGGCTTCGGTTGGGCCGTACAGGTTCTCGAGAATGGAGTTATTCGCCGCTTGCTGCCACGCCTCGGCCAATGTTGCCGACAGAGCTTCGCCGCAGAACAGGCTCCAGCGTAGTCTAGGAAACGCTCCCCGCTGCAGCAATCCCACCTTCGACGCAAACATTGCAACTGAGGGCACGGAGAACCAGCAGGTCAATTCCTTCTCTTCCACCAGAGTGGCCGGAGTAAGAGTTTGCTCGGTGTAGGGGCAGAGCGTCGCTCCCGCATCCCAGCAAGTAAAAAGGTCATGCACGCTGAGATCGAAAGTGAGGTCAAAGTTCTGGGAGCAGCGATCGCTTGGCCGGAAGCCGAATCGTTTGGCGGCGTATTCCATGTACGCGACAGCGTTCGATTGACTGACCGCGACGCCCTTCGGAACGCCAGTGCTACCTGAGGTGAACAACAGATATGCGGTGGCGTCGCCGCGCACGGCTGGATCGGATGGGTCGGCCACCTTCACCATTTCGCGCGCCGAAACGACACGATGCTGCGCCGGCAATCCGCCATTTGGTTTCCATCCCCGATCGGGAACAATCAAGGTCAAGGGCTTCTCCAGGTGAGGAAGCAGGGACTCCAGCGTGGCAGCGCACTCCTCGCCGACTATGACTGTCTTGCAGCCGGACGCTTTGAGCATGACGAGCGTCCTCTCCAGGGGAAACTTCGGGTTGAGCGGACAATAGCCCCGTCCGCTTCCTAAAATGCCCAGAATGCCGCCGTATGCGGCCACGCTCCGGCTTGCCAAAATCGCAACCACTTCTTGAGAGCGATCGAGATGGCCGTTGAGGAACGCCGTAATCTTCCCGGCATAGTTCCAGAGTTGCTCGTAGGTGAGTACGTCGTCGCCAAGTTCGAGTGAAGGACTGGCGGGATTTGCACGCAAGGAACGGAAAAAACCGCCGATCAAGCTTCTTGATTCTTTCGCCGGAGCCATGAATCACCTATGAATTTCGCAGAAATATGGGCGCACCTGAACTTCAACTGAAGCGCGACTAGTTCTTAGAGCGATTACTAATCTCTCTCATTGCGAGCGCGCCGGGGAACGAGCCGCTACCTTCCACGATGGCCCGGCGCCTCACTCGCTGCCTTTTCCAGGATTCCAAAGAGACGGTCGGCTACGATCTGGTTACCCTCGGGCTTCAGGTGCGAGATGCCAACATAGAGCGAATCTTTCTGATCATCCAGCATGTCTCCGAGATAGATAAGATCTGGGCGATTCAATTCACGGGCTTTTTGGTACGTTGCATCGTAGATCACCCCCAGACCGGGGAACTGACGGTATTCCGAATCCAGCACCTGCTGCTCGTAGGCTGTCAACTCCTTGTGCCCAACCGCCATGTTCGGGTACCAGGCAAAGATAGGACGGAAGCCGTACTGCTTCGCCAGCAAAATCACAAAATCCATGTTCTGCGTGTAGTTCTGGACAATCTCTGCCGCCGCCTTGTTGATATCGAGAGTTGACCGCGGCGTTTCCACCGGCTTGTCCTGGACCTGGATTCGCGCTGCCATCTTCTTCAGAAAGCGGTATGTGTTGGTCTGGGTAAAGTAAGAAAAGCCTGCCTTCTCATAAGCTCCCCAGTTGTCGAGGAAATTCTTGAAGGAAAGGTAATTGCTGTGCACGTCGACCTCGCCGCTTTGATACGCGGTGAATGCCTCGGTGCCCCCGTCGTAGAAAAGCACCTCATCGGGTTTGCGGGCCGCATGTTTGAGTTCTTCCATCAAGCCAATCACTTCTTGCGTGTTCACCCAGCCCTTTTCGGCGTAGTTGACGATGCAAACCGGCCGGCCTGCTTTTTCATAATTAGCCGCAATCAATGAAGGAATGGTTTCCGGGTCGGGAGCGCCCGCCCCCCACATTACAGAATCGCCGAACATCCAAATCGTAAAGGTCTTATCGTCGCAGCGAGTATGCAGGGTTCGGCGCACCCCAGTTTGATCGATCGAGATCACTTGGCCCGGATATGGCTGCCGCCGCCACAGGACCCAGGCGTGATACGTGACTTTGTTTGCTTGCTTAAATTCCTTCCAATATTCGCGTTCCGAGGGGCTTTCGTCCTGGGCCAGTTCGAGCTTGGCTGCCAATTCCAAGGCATTGACATTGGGGTGGAAACGCAAGAATGCGTAGAGTTCGACCGCTCCGAGCACAAACACACCCAAAGTCACTGTGACGCAAAGGCGAATGGCGAAGTGCCTGGCAAGCGACGCGTATTGCGCCACGAACGTTCGGCGACTTTCCCCCTGCTCCATTTTCAGATCGGTCGTGGTTAAAGGCACAACTTGCGAAACCTCAATACTCTCCGCTTGTTTACAGGGAATCGTAGCATAGCGGGTTTTCTTCTCAAAAGCGCGGACGTAACCTGCTAGAGCGCTGCGGTACTAGAACAGGGCATACATCACCGGTCCAGTTTCGGCGTGGCCTGGCTTGAACATGACGCTGAGGTACAGCGCCAAAACGATCACCACCGGCGTGATCCAGACCCACCGTTCATTCGCCAGAGTTCCAAGCGCGCTCCCGATCCAGCCACGTAGGCCGACTGCTGTGGACCACTCGCGCGCGGCCTCGGCAATGCGATCAAGAAGTTCGCTAGCGCCGATGATTGCGAAGTACCCGGCCGCTGCCAGCAAAGTCATCGCGCAGAAGCTGTGATCTAAAGTCAAGTGACGGTACGACGGGAACGACACGATCGCCTTCAACATGCCGAGCGCCTGCGGAATGGTTCTGGCGTTGAAGAAAATGTAACCGATCGAAACGGCGGAAAACGTCAGAGCCCACGAGATCAGAGTCGGAAGGAATCCTGACCATTCGAATCCGGCGCGCTTGCGGAACTCCTGCCATTGACGGTGCAGCACCATCAAAACGCCGTGGTAGGTCCCCCACATCATGTAGAGGAAGCTGCCACCGTGCCAGAGGCCAAAGACAAACATGGCGATCACCAGCGACAGGTTGCGCCACCAGACTTCGCGGCGCGCGGTCGCCAGCGGCAGAAAGAGAAAGTCGCGAATCCAGAACGACAGCGACATGTGCCAGCGGGTCCAGAACATCGACGGCGTTGTCGACAGGTACGGTCGATCGAAATTTTCGTGCAACTGAATTCCGAACAGGCGCGCCGCTCCAATCATCAGGTGTGACCACCCGCAAAAGCTGAAGAACAGCTGGAATCCATACCCGATAATAAGAAACCACACATCGATCCCGGTCCAACGCGCCGACGTATTGTCAAAGAGCGCGTCCACCCCCGCGCCCGTATGCAGCCCGCCAGCCATGAGGATGCCGAGCGCCGCCATCAGACCGCCGATCGCCACCCGCCGCACGCCGATTTTCAAATCGTCGTTGCTCACAGTCCACTCCTGGCGGAATTGCGGCAGCATACTGGACATCCGGCAGATTGGCCCCTGCAGTACCGTCGGCCAAAACGACATGTAGAGGCAAAATTCAAGCAGAGAGGGATCCAACTCTTCTTCGCGGTAGATTTCCAGCAAGTAACTCAGCGCCTCGAAGGTCCAGAAGGAAACGCCGATCGGGAAGATGATGTGCTTGAACATCGCCAGAGGCGAACCCGCCCTACCGTACGCGCCGAGCAGCGGCAAGTACTTGAAGACACTGAGAAAGGCCAGGTTGAGAAGAATGCCCGTCCACAACCGTCCCGCCGTAATGCGCCTTTTCAGCCATTCGCCGAGCGCGTAATTCATCAGCGAACTGAAGATCAGGAGGCCAATCAACCACGAGCCCCAGCTGTAGTAAAAGAGCCAACTCGCGACCAGATACAGCACCTGCCGGGCCGTGACTGAGCGCTGCCGCATTGCCACCAACCACACCACCACTACACCAATTCCATATGTGACGAGTTCTCTTGTCATAGGGGAATCGTTCAGGCCCTGAAATTCAAAGAGTATGTGTGCTCGGCAGCCGCACCTTCCTTTTCATGCTCTCGCAGGGGGTGGGCCGTGTCAAGCCATCTAGGCGGGTAAGCCGCTTTGGTCCGCGATCGAAGGCGCGGACAACGGATCCGGAAGCCTTGTGACGGTACCGCTTTCGTAACGTATTGTCGACGGAAGAGTTAAATGCCCCTGGGATGAGCACAAACACACGCTGCCACACGCCTCCGCCTTGGGCGGACAGTGGGTGCGGAATCGATGGTCCCGAGATCGACCCGAAAAGAAACCTTCAGGTACAACTTCTCCAGATCGTGAGCTTATTGGTTTGGATCAGGAGATTTTACTAACATTGGCCGCTTGCGGACCTTTGTCTCCCTGGACGATTTCAAATTCAACTTTGTCGCCTTCTTGCAGGCTCTTATAACCATCGCTCGTAATGGCGCTATAGTGGATGAATACATCCGGTCCGCCGTCGCGCCCTAGGAAACCATACCCTTTCGCGTTGTTGAACCACTTGACGGTGCCCTTGATACGTTCCACTTGATTTTCTCTCTCTCTATTTACTTTGTTTTGCAGTTCCCCCGAAGAAGCTTAGCCTTACGGAGTACTTGGCAAAATGTTGCGCCATTGTCGTGCCGAAGAACATTGCTGTCAAGCGCACATGTCACATACAAATGTGAGCTCCGAAATGGTATGACTCCAAGACGACGCAGGTAACGTCACGAGGACATCGGTAAGTGTCAGTGCAGCATTAGTTCGGTGGTGGACTGAGTCTGACAGAACCAGAGTATCCCGGAGATGGTCTTTGCGTCGCGAATTCGGCCCCTAAGAACCATCCTGAGGGCTATCGACAGCGGAAAGAAGCGGATAGCAATCTTCTCGTCAGGTTCAGGAGTCGCTTTACCGGCATCGAGGCTACGTGCGAGATAGATAGTCATGGTTTCGTCGAGNNTGTAGCCGGTTTCTTCGAGTAACTCGCGGCGGGCGGCTGTTAGCGGGGATTCACCTTCATCGATACGTCCGGCGGGGAGTTCCCACATCATGGACCGGGCGGCATGGCGATACTGGTACTCGAGAAGGATGAGCGGCTCGGGTTTTTGATCGTCGACCGCGAGAACAACGATGGACCCGGCGTGACGAACAACGTCGCGTCGGGCGCGGATGCCGCCGGGTTCGGCGACCTGATCCGTCGTAACGTGAAAAACGGGGCCGCGATAGGCCACTCGGGAAGAAAGAACGCGGGCTTTGGGAGAACTGGACGATTTCGCCATGTCATCCATATTAAGGTATGCTGCGCAGGTGAAAGCGCAACGGAAACGGCAGGCCGCGAAAATAAGGGCGGGGAAGAAACCAGCGGTAGCATTGGTCGGGGCGGGAAAGTTGGCAGGTTTTCTGGCTCCGGCGTTGGCGCAGGCGGGATACAGAATTACTGAGATTGTTGCGCGCGCGCGGACGGGATCGATGAAGCGTGCTCAAGCATTGGCGCGTCGCGTCGGTGCGCGGGCCGTCACCATAAACCGGGCCGCACTTGATGCCGAGGTGCTGTGGTTTGCAGTGTCGGATGGCGAAATCCGGCAAGCGGCGGAGTCGCTGGCCCGGACGGCGAAAGCTCTCGGCCCGAAGTCGTTCCGCGCGCGATTCGTATTCCATTCTAGCGGTGCGCTGGGCAGTGGGGAACTGGCTTCCCTTCGCAATCTGGGCGCAAGCGTGGCCTCCGCACATCCACTGATGACGTTTGTCCAGAGATCGAGGCCTTCACTCGCGGGGGTTCCGTTTGCTGTGGACGGAGACGCTGCTGCTATAAGGGTAGCGCGCGCGATGGTGCGCGACCTGCAAGCGAACAGTTTCGTACTGCCGGTACGGCGCAAGGCAGCGTATCACGCATGGGCAACCATGACTTCGCCTCTGCTGCTCGCGTATCTGGTCACGCTGGAAAAGGCAGCGCGCGCAGCGGGGCTTGCGGGCGACAAGGCGCGTCAGATGAGTCTGCCAATCCTGCGGCAGACGCTGGAGAACTATGCTCGCCTCGGACCCGGGAACTCCTTCAGCGGGCCGTTTGTGCGTGGGGACGTGGAGACAGTTGCGAAGCATCTGGCACTGCTGAAGAGGGATCCGAAGGTGAGAGCCGTGTACGCGACGTTGGCGTGGATGGCGCTCGATGTTCTGCCGGTGAGGAGTCGTGATAAGTTACGGCGCCTGCTGGAAGATTGACGATCGCTGATAGGTATTGGCTCAGAAGTCGTCAATTCGTGTTGGCGCAGAAATAGGGTGACAAAAAACAGCCAGCCGGTGTACAGTAGCGGCGCATTTCCAAACAACCGAAAAAACCGAAAAAAGGAGAACTACTGAGGATGATGCGCAAACTACTTTTCGTTGCATTCTGTCTGCTGGCGTTAGCGTCGGCAGTGATGGCCGAGAAAATCGATACCAAGTGGCACTGCTCGAAACCGTCGTCGAACCCTTCGGTCGACGTGGGCGACGTAGCCGGGCATAGCTACGCGCTCGCCCAAGGCACATGCAGCGCGACCTCGAGCGGCAGCGGAGAGAAATCCGGTGCGTATACCGAATTCGATGAAATCTGGAAAGCATCCTACGCGAATCATGGTGCGCCGGACATTTCATACGTGTAGTAAACCAAGTCTCCATTGTCCAGGGTCACGTTGAAGCGCCCCTGACAGCAAGAAGCTCGCCAACAAATGGAAGATCGTGAGCGGCACTGGGAAGCACAAGGCCTTCAAGGGTTCGGGCGCCTGCTCCGGAATGAGGAATGACGATGGCTCTTCCGACTGGGGATGCACGGGCACGACCATGATGGGCAAGTAAACCGAAGTGCAGAACAGAATCACGCGGCTGCGGATTCGTCCGCAGCCGTGGCTGTTAGTGCTGGGTATTGCGGTTAGTGAAGAGATGGCCGAGTTTTTCCTGTTTGGTCTTTAGGTAATCTTGAGTGTATTCGGTAGGTGCCACTTCGCAGGGGACGCGTTCGGTGACGCGAATGCCGGCGCGCTGCAGGGCAGCGACTTTGTCGGGATTATTGGAAAGCAGGCGGACCTGCTTAATGCCGAGGGCGCGCAGCATCTCAGCGGGCATGAGGAACTCGCGCTGGTCGGCCTTGAAGC
>PLHN01000435.1:2318-4391 GCA_003139975.1 Acidobacteriaceae bacterium | reverse complement strand
GATCACGCGGCCAGCGAAGGCGAGGTCGGCAAGTGCGGCGTAGCCATCGATTCGCTGGAGGACATGGAGATCCTGTTCAGCGGCATTGATCTGGAGAAGACGACGGTCTCCATGACCATCAATTCGCCGGCGTCGATCCTGTGGGCCATGTATCTCGTGGTTGCGGAGAAGCAGGGCGCCGACTGGAAGAAGATTTCCGGCACCATTCAGAATGACATCCTGAAGGAATACATCGCGCAGAAGGAATACATCTATCCGCCGGCTCCGAGCATGCGCCTGGTCATCGATACCTTCGAATTCGGTTCGAAATTCACGCCGCGCTTCAACACGATTTCCATCAGCGGCTACCACATTCGCGAGGCCGGTTCGACCGCGCTGCAGGAACTGGCGTTCACAATTTACGACGGCGTCGAGTATGTGGAATGGGCGCGCCTCCGTGGCCTTGACGTGGACGAATTCGGCCCGCGCCTGAGCTTCTTCTTTAATGCGCACAACGATTTCTTCGAGGAGATCGCCAAGTACCGCGCCGCCCGCAAGATCTGGTACCGCCTGATGAAGGATCGTTTCAACGCGAAAAACGACCGCACGCGGCTCATGCGCTTCCACACGCAAACTGCCGGCGTCTCGCTGCCCGCACAGCAGCCGAGGAACAATATCGCCCGCGTAGCATTGCAGGCGCTAGCCGCCGTACTCGGCGGCACGCAGTCGTTGCACACCGACGCCTACGACGAAGCCCTCGCCCTGCCCACCGAAGAGGCCGCGCGCATCGCTCTGCGCACGCAGCAGATCATCGCTCACGAATCGGGCGTAGCCAGCACCGTCGATCCGCTGGGCGGAAGTTACTTCGTCGAAAAGTTGACGCTCGACATGGAGAAGGGCGCCTTCGACTATTTCGATAAGCTCGACCAGATGGGGGGCATGGTGAAGGCAATCGAGCGCGGCTACCCGCAGAAAGAAATTGCGGAGGCGAGTTACCAGTATCAGCGCGCCGTCGAAGCCAACGAAAAAATCACGGTAGGCGTGAACGATTTCGTAATCGAGGAAGAATCGCCGAAGATTCTTTACATCGGCGAATCCGTAGCCCGCGCCCAGACCGCAAAACTCAAAACCCTGCGCGCCCGACGCTCCAACGAAGAAGTCCAGCTCCGCCTGGAAGCGCTAAAGCGTGCGGCCGCTAAAACACCCGCCGCGGGAACCAATGGAAACGTCTCCGACGCCAACACAATGCCGTACATCGTGGACGCAGTTCGCGCCTACGCCACCGTCGGCGAAATCTGCGAAGCGTTGCGCCAGGTGTACGGCACTTACACCGAAGTCAGCATTACTTGAACTGTTGCTTTGACTGCGTGCTTGTTCCTACGGATTAGGGGCCAGCCTCTCTTCTGTCCAGCCGGGCGCGGACCGGCTCTCCAACAAATCATGGCGCGTACGCGCGCTGTTTACAGAGGGCTCCCCGAGGCCGCCGCTGCTTTTGCCCCCGTCTCCGTGTAAGAGACGTTTTCCTCGGCCGTCGGTACGTTCCAGGCGGGGACTGGCGCGACCGGGCCTGTCCTTATCTGCGCGTGCCAGTTCGCGCCGCCGTGGCTGGCCACATAGAGTGCGAGTTCCAACCGCGTCCAGACTCCCAGTTTGTCGAACGTCGTTCGCAAATAATTCTTCACCACCTGCTCGCTGGTATGGAGCACGGCGGCAATGTCCTTGTTGGTCAGGCCCTGCCAAACCAGGGTCGCTACTTGAATCTCTTTTGCGCTCAATCGGTCACGGGGTTGCATGGTTGCACCTGCTCCTTAATAAACATGGCGGTCGCGAGCTTCACTCGCTTCCGGCCTTCCTTGATGCCTGCGCGCAAGAACAGCGTGCGCAGGTGTTGCTTGACGGTGCGCGGGCTGATATTCAAATGGCTCGCGATTTCCTTGTTGCTGCACCCCTGGACCAACAGGTGCAGCACCTGTTGGTCTCGAGGTGTGATCTTGATCTCGTTGAGATTAATCATTGTCTTTTTGTCCGCTCCCTCGGTTCAATCTTGGGGTCGCTCCCCGCCGACTATAGGAGCAACCTGTTCGCCAAATCTTC
>PLHN01000435.1:2053-2311 GCA_003139975.1 Acidobacteriaceae bacterium | reverse complement strand
ACGCCAATTTGTCCAAGGTTCTTCGCCTGGCTTCAGTCGTGGGTCCGCTGCACCTTTGGCTTGCTTTTCGGCGTTTTCGGCAAGAGAGAATTGCCTTATAATAGCTAGGCAACAGGTCAGGACAGTCACCCTTCCCCGTACCCACATGGCATCGGATCGGGCTAAACTCGTGCTCGACGAGCAGTCCTTTCAAGGATTGCTGGCAGCAGCGTTTACCATTCAGGAGCACAACGCCCGAATGAACTCCGGCGAGCCGCT
>PLHN01000435.1:0-2008 GCA_003139975.1 Acidobacteriaceae bacterium | reverse complement strand
CGGACGCTAACTGCCCCAACTGCAACGTGCCGAACTTCCGGCCAGGAGAAAGGCTTCAGCGCAATTGGGCCTCCTTGTGGCAGATGAGCAAGGAGCAGGGCGTAGCGTTGGACGCGCGGCGGAAGCCCGAAGACGACCTTCCGCTGTCACCGGCCGATCCCGGGCGTCTAGGTCGTGATTCGATCAATCCCAGCGCGCTTCGTTTTGCCGTTGCGTCTCCGGAGGCCCCGCGATCGCGGCGCGAGGAAGTGAGCGAGGTTCCCGCCGCGGACGAAGCAGTCGAGTTGGGGCATCACACTCTCGACCACGATCATCCCCAAGGACTGTTGCGGGCAAGAATCGAATTGCCGGCAGCGACGAGGGGGACAGAGGAGCCCGCGACCGCGGACGCGGTGGATTCGATTCCTCTGCATGATAATGGTTTGAATCATGATGATCTGAATCATGACGGTCTGAGCGATGGGGAATGGGCGGAGTCCGACTCTGCCTCAGAATCGAGTGCTGTGGCAGAACCGAGCGACCGGGGCTTTAAGAGCCTGCGGGTGAAACTGCATTTTCGGCGCGCCGACTTGTTTCTGGGGCTCGCGGTGATCGTGGCTGCGGTTGCGCTGTTGTGGCCGGCTTCGGGCGAGCAAAAGGCCGGACTATCGCCATGGGAACGGGTTCTCATCGCGATGGGGATCGCGGAGGAGCCGCAGCAAACCGTTCATTTTCATGGCGATCCGGATCTGAAGGTCTGGGTCGATACTCATACGGCGCTCTACTATTGTCCGGGGGACGAGCTCTACGGGAAGTCTCCCGACGGCCATTACACTACCCAGCGGGATGCGCAGGCCGACCGCTTCGAACCTGCCGAGCGCAGCGTCTGCATCCAGTAGCTTCCGGTTGTTTTGTTTACTGAAAAGGGGCATGGTGTTCCACGTGGGACGTCTTGTGCATGTAATATTGTACGTATATAACTATAAGACAAACGGCTCTAAATGAAAACAATGAAAAGAGTTAACGGGACCTCGAAGTGCGCGGGAGGAAAAATCTCCGGGCGGGCTGCGCGCGCAAAAAGGAAGGCTGCGAGGGGGAAGATTGTGCGCGGCAGGGGTGCCAATGCTGGCCTTCGCGCGGACAGGAATGTGCCACCCCAACACGCCAAAACCGGGCGCGCTGGGGACCCCGGTGTCCTTGCCACACGTAATCGGAGGATTGCCAGCCTGAAGGCTTCGGACGCGGGGATGGAGGGCAAGTCACTGGCGGCGTTGAGGTTATGGCGCCGGGAGAACAAGAAGCGGATCACGCTTTTTCTGGATGCGGATGTGCTGGCCTGGTTCAAAGAGAAGCCTAAGTATCAGAAGGAGATCAATCGGGCGCTGCGCGAGGTGATGGAAGAAGAAGCGAAAGGGCGGGAGGGATGATGGTTTCCGTGGGGCGGTTTGTGCATATCTGGTTATACGTACACAAGATTTGACTAGAGACGAACAGGAGGCGAACAAAATATTTGGAACACAGATGTGTTTACTTGTTGTACGTACGGATGAATATGTAATATCGCGGCCAGGAATATTTTTTGGCGATTCCTAACGAGGTAATAATCAGAAAGTAAATTAAGGGGCGACTTCGAGACGCATCGCCCTAAGTTATTGATTTCGTGGGGGCGGCGCGCGGCGCTGGGGGAAGGCTGGAAAATGCTTGATCCGGCGCGGCAAGTATCATGGAATCAGTGGGATGGCGGGCGGCGAGGCGAGACCGAAACGTTATATATATCATGCCTGTCAAGGGGTATTTTGAGGGGACTATTTTTGCCGGTTTATTGGCCGAAGGATCGTTGGGTCAATGGGTTGGATCGAAAAGCGCGGGTAAAAACCTATTCATTATTTTATAAACAGGACTGGAAGTTGCGTGGAAATGAGGGATGGGACTGCGAGTCATCTGCGCGAGCTTTGAGCCCCGAGCTTCAAGGAAAAAGTGCGAAACGTTCCGTCTGTCCCCGAGTTCTCCAACGAAACCTGTGATCGCA
>PLHN01000294.1:1382-6632 GCA_003139975.1 Acidobacteriaceae bacterium | reverse complement strand
TGCGCCTTCTTCACCATATACGGCAGGTGGTGACGATCGTCCTTCGACATGGTCGAACCAAGAATGACCAGATCAAACGCATCGCGGCGCAGCGTTTCCATTACACCTTGGCGACTCAGCGCAGTGGTCACGTGATGTCCGGCTTTCTGAATGGCATCGGCATGGTCGGTTAAAACCTTCTCGTCACATTCGGCGTAGAGGATCTTGATCGTGGCTTTGGTACCAGTCTTTGCAGCAGTTGCGGGCACGGGCCCTCCTTGGGACTCCACGCTCGAGCTTAGCAACTGGAGGGAAGGCTTCCGAGGTCACGGAAGAACACGGCCAGACGGGGCGAAAACGGGCCCGGGAGCCTAATCTCGGGGGTAGCGCCGACGTCTCGGCGGCTGTCCAGCGGGCGTCTCCGNNTCGGGACAGCCGGCAAGATGCCGTTACAAGTCATCCATTGCGGCCGGGTTTGCCCGAGAACAACTGTCGCTGTAGTGGTGAAATCAATGAAACTTCAGTAAAGTAACACTCACGCTCTGTGGGGTGTGGATATGTTCTGCGCAAAATCGCTTGTCTGCCTGCTGTGCTGTGTCTCGATTCTATGTGCCATGCCTGCGCTGGCTCTCGATGACGAAATGCATGCCCATCATCACGAGGCCACCGAACAGCTTGGCAAAGTTTCGTTTCCAATCACGTGCGCGCCTGATTCCCAGAAGGCTTTTGAGCGCGGCGTCGCTCTGCTCCATTCCTTTGGGTACGAGGAAGCGGCGGAACAGTTTGCCGAGGTCGCCAAGCAGGACCCGTCGTGCGCCATGGCTCACTGGGGTATTGCGATGAGCTTGTTCCACCAGATCTGGGAACGGCCCGAGGAACCCAGCCTGAAAAACGGTCACGAGGAGCTTGCCAAGGCGCAGAAGATCGGCGCCAAAACCGAGCGTGAGCGCGGCTACATTTCCGCTCTGGCAGTGTTCTACTCCGATACTGACGCCATGGATTACCTGAAAAGCGCCGCCGCATATTCCGATGCGATGGCGAAGCTGTACCAGCAATATCCCAAGGACCTGGAGGCCGGCGCATTCTACGCGTTGTCTTTGCTGGCGTCGGAGCCTCCCGGCGACAAGTCCCACGCAGCACAAAAGAAGGCGATCGAGGTTCTGAATCCGCTCTTCCAGCAGCAGCCGGATCATCCCGGTCTGGCACACTACATCATCCATTCCTGCGATTCGCCGGAAATGGCGCCCATGGCTCTTGATGCCGCCCGGCGTTATGCCGAGATTGCCCCGTCATCCGCCCACGCCGTGCACATGCCCTCGCACATTTTTGCCCGCCTCGGACTCTGGCAGGAGGATATCCAGGCAAACCTGAAATCGGTGGCCCTGACGGAGCAGTCCACCGCAATGCATATGCGCGGACACGAACTGCACGCCATGCACTTTTTGCTTTATGCCTACCTGCAAACCGGTCAGGACGAAGCTGCCCGGCAGGTCGTAGAAAAATCAAAGCAGATCGTGGCCAAGGCTCCGACAAACGACGACATGGGAATGCTGCAATACTTCGGCTTTGCGGCCGCCGACTTCCCTGCCCTCTACGATCTGGAGATGCGGCACTGGGCGGATGCGGCCGAGCTCCAGCCAGCGGCTAACGCCACGCCCGATCTGCAGATGATCACCTATTGGGCGCGCACGGTCGCCTCCGCGCACTTGGGCGATGCGGAAGCGACCCGCCGCAACGCCAAGAAGTTCGAGGAAGCGGAAGAGGCCACTCGGAAGTCGAAGTACGCCTACGTCCTCGAGGGCCCGAATTCGGACGAAGGCGAGGTACGCGCATGGCTGGCTTTCGCTGAAAAGAATAATGAAGACGCGCTGCGCGAGATGCGCCGGGTCGCCGATACCCAGGACAAGCTGGGGAAGGGAGAAGTTGCCATTCCGGCGCGCGAGATGCTTGGAGACATGCTGCTCGAGCTCAACCAGCCGGAGAAAGCGTTAGCGGAATATGAGACGGCGATGAAGACCGACCCCAACCGCTTCAACGGTCTCGCCTGCGCCGCACGGGCTGCCGAGCGGGCTCATCGAGCAGAGAAGGCCAATTCTTATTCCGTGCAACTGTTAAAGAACTGTGACGATGGAAAGCACTCGGAACGCCCCGAATTGCGCAGCGCCAAAATGTTGCTGGCAAAAGGCGGGGAGTAGCGGTTGTTTGTGGCAGAGCGGGCTGGCCGGCAAGGACACGAACTATGAAAACGCGTTGCAGCCTATCGCGAGCCGTATCCGGGAACCGGAGAGGAGTCGGATGAGCGGCCAGGGTCTGTTGCACGCGGGCCGGCGTGCCAATGTCATTTTCTGCGCGACCGGCAGTTGCGGCAGTTTTGCCAGCACCAACTCCTCGGCTAAGTGCCGCAGTGCGGATCGTTCGTCCGAGGAGCAGGCAGACATGCAGTTCTTCGAAATGCGGGTTCTCCAGCAAACCACAAAGGACTTCTTCGCGATTTTTGTGGTTCAAGGTCGGAATTTGTTCCGACGGCGCGTGCGCTTGCTCCTGGGTGATTCCGGATTCCTTGTTAATGTCGAGAGACTCCAAGTGAGCTACACTCCTGTCTAGCTGATAAAGGAGAACATTACCAATCATGACATCTGTACTCCTAGATCTGGAACCGAAAGAAGTATGGAAGCACTTTGAAGTGCTGGCGCAGATACCTCGCGCTTCCACCAAAGAAGCTGCCGCCCGCGAATATGTCCTTGCGCAAGCCAAGCGCCTCGGTTTGGAAACCATCCACGACAACGCTGGCAACACCGTGATCCGCAAGCCTGCGCATCCTGGCCGCAAGCGCGCGCCGATGGCGCTTTTGCAAGGCCATCTCGACATGGTATGCGAAAAAAATGAAGGCACCATTCATGATTTCGACACAGATCCCATAAAGGTCGTGCGCGATGGCGACTGGCTAAAGGCCGACGGAACCACGTTGGGCGCCGACAATGGCGTGGGTATTTCGGCAGCGCTTGCTGTGATGGAGAGCAAGAACATTGCGCACGGTCCACTGGAGTTCCTCTTTACCATCGACGAGGAGACGGGTCTGACGGGCGCGGCCGAGTTTCCCGGAGGAATCCTGAAATCCAAGCTCTTTTTGAACCTCGATAATGAAGAGACCGGCACCATCTGTATCGGTTGTGCGGGTGGAATTAAGACAACGGGCCGACGCAAACTTACGTTGCGTCCGGCATCCGCGAATGCAGTCTGGCGAATCAAGGTGTCTGGCCTGAAAGGCGGCCATTCGGGAGTGGACATCCACCAGGGACGCGGCAACGCCCTGCGCATACTGGGCGGAGTGCTGCAAAATCTGCTCGATCATCATCCCGCCGAAATCTCCGAGATCAAGGGTGGAAGCGCCCAAAACGCGATTCCACGCGAAGCTTCCGCTGTGGTGCTCCTCGACCCAGGGAAGGAAAAGGAACTGCGCTCACTCATTGCAAAGACCGAGTCAGAGTACAAAGACGATCTGGGATCTTTTGACCCCGGCTTAAAGATCACGGCCGAAAAGGGCACGCACTCTGAGACGGTACTCGATTCAGTCGATGCGAGGCGCATCGTCGATCTTCTCATCACTGTGCCGCACGGCGTGCTGGCAGTGAGTCCGGACGTCCCCGGCATGACCCAAAACTCTACGAATCTCGCCACCGTTACCACCAAGGCTGACACGGTGACGATTGTCACCAGCCAGCGCAGCGCCATCGAAAGTAGCAAGTGGGCTGTCGCGCGTATGGTGGCTACTGTTTTTCGGTTGGCCGGATTTGAGGTCGAACATTCCGGCGCCTATCCGGGATGGAAACCGGAACCGAACAGTGCTGTCGTGCTCAAGCTCCAGGCCGTACACGAACAAACATTCGGTCAGCCCGCCAAGCTGATCGCGATGCATGCCGGTCTGGAATGCGGGGTGATCGGTGAGAAATATCCGGGGATACAGATGGCGTCGTTTGGTCCTACCATTGTTGACCCGCACAGCCCGCACGAACGCGTGCAGATCTCCACGGTCGCGAATTTCTGGAAATATCTCAAGGCAGTGTTGGAACATATTTGAGTTTTCGCAGCCTCTCATCCAGGAACATGGTGCCCCCATTGGCAACTTTGAACCTTCCCACCTTGCGCGCGACCGCACCGGTGAAGGCACCACGCTCGTGGCCAAAGAGTCTCTGACTCAAGCAATTCTGAGGGTAAAGCGGCGCACTTGACGACGATAAACGGGCCCTTCGCGCGGGCGCTGTTGCGATGGATCGAACGAGCGACTAGTTCCTTTCCCGTCCCCATCTCGCAAAGTCACACCGTCGGCGTCAAAAAGAAGAACGGAGCACAGCATTCCGCAGTGACACTTCTCGATGTGAGCGCACAAAGCGTTCAATATTTTCGGGAGACGTCAGCCCATCGCGTAAGTCTATTGGCATCAACAAAAAACTGGCGGAAAGAGTGGGATTCGAACCGAGAGCCGCCTAACAAAATAAGCAAGTTAGAAGGCGCGAATGGCACATCAAACCTCTAAGAAACCGCAGCGATGAATAAATCCACATTCTATTGGACGCTTAATGGACGCTGTTTTCCTTGTGGTCGCACTTGGTCTCATTGGCATCAACAAGTCGGGAGTTGGAGCAAAGCTTGACCAGCGAGCTTAAGCACATTTTCCAGTTAGTATATGTCGTCCACCAGCAACCGCGAATTCGTGCCGTCATTCCTGCTGGAGTAGTCTTATGCGGATTTCTTGAATGCCTCCTGGGACGTTTGCGCCCCGATTGCGAGTACGACTCGCCCGTTGACCTTCCCAGCCTTGAGCCTCCGGAAAACGTCGTTGATGGATTCGAGCGGCTGCGTCTCGATGATTGCCTTCACCTTACCTTCAGCGGCAAAGCTCAAAGCCTCCTCCAAATCGAGCCGCGTGCCTACAATCGAGCCCCGGATGGTATAGCCGTTCAGCACTAGATCGAAAATCGAGACCGGGAATTCTCCCGGAGGCAGACCATTGAGCACACAGGTGCCGCCGCGCCGCAGCATGCCGATCGCCTGCTTGAAAGCTATCGTCGACACAGCCGTTACCAAAACACCGCGTGCCCCGCCAATTTGTTTCTGAATTTCGGTGGGCGGATCTTGTGTCCTGGTATCGATCGCAATCTCGGCTCCGAGCTTTCGTGCCAATGCCGCCTTTTCCGGCCCCAGGTCCACGGCCGCCACATGCAACCCCATTGCCTTGGCGTACTGGATCGCAACGTGGCCTAACCCGCCGCC
>PLHN01000294.1:0-1290 GCA_003139975.1 Acidobacteriaceae bacterium | reverse complement strand
CACAATGACCGCACGCGCTATGCAACCACGCAATACCGACCCGGTCTCCTTCCTTCAAGTGCGTAACACCCGGGCCGAGCGCGACAACAATCCCCGCTCCCTCATGTCCGGGCGTGATGGGAAGACCTGGCTTCACCGGCCAATCGCCGTCAGCCGCATGCAGGTCAGTGTGGCAGACTCCACTCGCGATGATTTCCACCAAGGCTTGCCCCGGCCCAGGCGTAGGTACCGGAAGCTCTCGCATCACGAGAGGCTCGCGGAAGTTTTCAACGACTGCTGCTCTCATAGTTTTTGGAATTGGCATACTCCATCTCCTTAAACCTTTTATCGATTCCTTGCGTCATCGAATCGGGCTTACTCCGTCTGTGGGACCTCTGATGCGGCTTGAACATCGTCAGATCGACATCCGGCAAGTGCAAGCTCAATGCCAATGCCGAATCGCGGAGAGCTGTCTATAACAAAGCTCTTGAGAGCACGAAGACTGTCGAAAATCGCGAAGCATTTGGCATGTGCCCGGATTTGGGTGAGACCCTGCCCACCGACGGTCTCGCTGGGGCACTCGACTCGCGAAGATATAAGAAACCGATGCTATGCAAACACATGAAACTCCAACATCGTTGAAGACGCCACCTCATTGTTCTGCCATTTGGTACAGCAATTGCTGCGTGCTAGAGGTAAATCAAAACAGGATTCATGCTGGACGGACTAGCGAGAAGCGCGTACTCGCCGAAGCGGCGAAGTGTCAGGCCCGGGACGAGAGTCTATGAGTGAACCAGTTGGCGGTCCCTGCAAACGCCGATAAAACGGTCGCGCTTCAACCCGCAGGAATACAGGCTGGCCTCTAAACAAACGGGCCGGTCCAGGGAGCCAGAAAACAACGATGGGCAAGAAATCCAAGAACGTAAACAAATCAAAATCAATGGTGGACAGCAACACTCAACTGCCGGGCGTCAACGGCCAACCGAAGATCGGCAAAAAACAGTACGAGGCCAAGATTTTCAAGCTACAAGTTGAGCTGGTCAAACTCCAGGACTGGGTCAAGGCGACCAACGCCCGCATTGTGATCATTCTCGAAGGACGAGACGCTGCCGGCAAAGGCGGGATGATCAAGCGCATCATGGAGCGTGTCAGCCCGCGCATGTTTCGCGTGGTAGCCCTCCCCGCGCCAACCGAGAGGCAGAAGACGCAGCTCCATGCCCAGCGCTACATTGAACGACTGCCCGCCGGAGGTGAAGTCGTCATCTTCGACCGGAGCTGGTATAACCGCGCCGGTGTTGAGTACGTGATGGG
>PLHN01000127.1 GCA_003139975.1 Acidobacteriaceae bacterium | reverse complement strand
AACGCTCCCGCGCCTTCCACCAGCGAGATGTCGAACTTGACGCCCCGCCCGAGAATGTTTTCGCCCAGCATCCCGTACTCTCGCGCCTGCTCCAGCGCACGGTTCAGGCGATGTACGGCCAGGGGATACTCCGCTCGAACATAGATGATGCCTTCGGAGGCGCCCGTCACGTAGCCGCCGATGATCATGNNTCGGCATTGCAGATGATGTACTTCGGCTCCCCTTTCGCCTTGGCAAGAAACTCCCACTTGTTGCCGGTCAGATAACCGGCGCCGCCGCGACCCCGCAGCCGGGACGCCTTGATCTGCTCGATGACAGTCTCCGGACGCCCGTCAATCAACACCTTGTAAAGTGCCTGGTATCCGCCGACGGCAATGGATTCCTCTATGTCATCCGGATTGATAATCCCGCAGTTGCGCAGCACGATCTTTTTCTGGCCCTTGAAAAACGGCACGTCATTCCAGGCCGGGATCTCGCCATAGGCCTCCCCATAACGGACATGCCCGGTCAGGTGGTCCCACTCTTCGATCTTGCAATAGATGAGGTCCGGGCTGAGATTGCCCTCTTCGACGTCCTCCAAGATGCGCGCGGCATCGTTGGCCTGCACTTTGTGCAAAATGACCAGCGGCTTTCCGGGCAGGCGCACGCTGACCAGCGGCTCCTGAAAACAAGCGCCAAAACATCCGACGGGCGCGAGCACGATGTCGGCTCCGCTGCGCTCAATGGCTTGGGCAAATGCCTGGTACAGACCCTCGGCTCCGTTGCCTTGTCCGCATGTGCCCATCCCCACGGTCAGGCGCGGTGCGGCGGGCACCAACTTGGCCAGGCCTGCCTCCCGCACGGTATTGAACACTCCTATATCTTGAATGCGGGGCATTGCTACTCTCCCCCTCGAATGGTTGCAATCTCGCGGCGCACCGTGCGCTCGGTAGCGTGTCCGCAGATGCGGTGATTTACTTCGACGACCGGCGCCATAGCACACTGGCCGAAGCAGGCGACGGTGCGCACGGTGAACTTCCCGTCCGGACTGGTCAGCACCATTTTGTCGGCTTCGGTCCCGTCACTTTCGCTATCCTCCAGGCCAAGTCCCAGGTCCAGCCGTGTGCCCTGCAGCAGATTGCGCGAGCCGCGCGTATGGCACGCCGTTCCACGGCAGATGCAGATGGTGTTTTCTCCCTGCGGCTGCAGGTTGAACAGCGCATAAAATGTGGCCACGCTATAGATCCGCGCCAGCGGCGTAGCCGTTTTCAAGGCTATGTAGCGCAGCGTATCCAGCGGCAGGTAGTTGTGAGGATTCCTTTCCTGCGCAGCTTCCAGAATTCCCAGCAACGCTCCCGGGCGCCCCATGCGTTCGGAGACCAGCTTGTCAATGATTGTTTGCTCGTCCTTGGAGAGCGGTGCTTGCAAAAGTGTGGGCATTGCACTCCTTTCCAAAATATCTCTCCTTCAAATCTACAAAGTTGCATGCAAGTTCCATAGCTCCACAGGTACGTAGCACGGTGACCGCCGTCACACCCGCTCTGTAATGGGAAGGCGGCACCGGCGAACGCGCAATTGCTGCGTCACTTGGGGCGGGGCGGGGCAAGGGCTGCGCCTTAGCCAGAGAACCGGTGATCGCCGTGAAGTCGAAGGCGTGTCGGCAGGACACCGAAGGCGGCGTTCTGGTGGCATTCATGCTCATGCCCGACAAAAGGCGCTTCCAGCGTGAGGTAGGTCGCGACTAGAAGACCCGCAAAGAGACCTGCATAGCCATCGAGACATGATGATTGGAGAAATAGAGAAGTTGATATGAGGCCGAACGCGGGAGCTTGGATAACAGCGCTGCCCACGGGCCACACTATGCGGTCCCAACCCTTTGAATCCTAAAGATCGCGAGCATCATCTACTATCGAGGTCTCTCCGTGGGGGCGAAACATGTCCACTTGGCTTCTACCTAGTGCGCTTGATGCTGGCACACAAATCTTTCCGGATTTGACGCCCGCGCAGATAGATCGGATCCGCGCGGGAAGCAAACTGCGTCGCGTTGATCGGGGTGAGGTGCTGTTTCGTCCTGGCGACACGGGCATTCCATTTTTCGTCCTCCTTTCCGGAACGATGGAAATCGTTCAGCCGGACTTCAACGGTGAGCGGCTCATAACCACACACCAGGCGGGCGAGTTCACAGGCGAACTTAGCATGATCTCCGGACAGCGTTGCCTCGTGCTTGGACGCATCACCGAACCCGGAGAAGTTCTTGAATTCCCTGCCCAGGCTCTGTTGTCTCTCATCGCGCGAGACGCCGAAATGAGCGAGATCATCATGCGAGCGTTCATTCTCCGCCGCCTCGCGCTCATTTCCAACCACCTGGGAAACGTCATCCTGTTAGGTTCGCGCCATTCTGCAGACACGCTGCGCCTGCGCGAGTTTCTAGGCCGTAACGGACATCCTTACACCTATGTAGACCTCGACACGGACAAGATGTCGCAGGAACTTCTGGACCGCTTCACCGTCAAGGTCGAGGAAATTCCGGTCGTCATTTGCAACGCTCGGACCGTTCTACGTAGGCCCTCCACGCGGGAGCTCGCGCAGTGCCTGGGCTTGAATGCCAATATCGACAACTCACAAGTGCGCGATTTAATCATCGTCGGAGCTGGCCCCTCCGGTCTGGCAGCCGCTGTCTATGCTGCATCGGAGGGACTCGATGCTCTGCTCGTTGAGACCGAGTCTCCCGGGGGGCAAGCGGGGTCAAGTTCCAAGATCGAGAATTATCTCGGATTTCCCACTGGTGTTTCCGGGCAAGAGCTAGCTTCGCGCGCCATCGCTCAGGCGCAGAAGTTTGGCGCCAGGATGATGGTAGCGCATAGTGTCGACAAGCTGACTTGCGATCGCCGCCCCTACAAGCTCCTGCTCGACGACGGCACTGTGCTCTCGTCCCGAGCCATCGTCATCGCAACCGGGGCGCAGTACAAAAAGCCCGAGATTGCCAACCTAAAAAAGTTCGAAGGCCAGGGCGTCTACTACGGCGCGACCTACATCGAAGCGCAGCTTTGCGCGGACGACGATGTGATCGTGGTGGGAGGGGGAAACTCCGCCGGCCAGGCGGCGGTCTTTTTGTCACAGACGGCCCGCAAAGTTCACATGCTGGTGCGTTCCCCGGGGCTGGCTGAGACCATGTCTCGCTATCTAATTCAGCGGATCACCGAAAATCCCGCAATCGAGCTTCACTACAACACGGAAATCACGGGCTTGGACGGCGATACGCAACTGGAGCGCGTCACTTGGAATGACAAAACCACGGGTCTGACCTCAACTCATGAGATTAGCCACGTGTTCATCATGGCGGGAGCATCCCCACGAACCGAATGGCTGCGCGGCTGTCTGGCTATGGATGACAAAGGTTTCATTCTCACCGGCCGCGACTTGGATGCATCGAAAGGTTCCGATCAATCGATTGCCTGGCCACTTGCACGCGCGCCGCAGATGCTGGAGACGAGTCTTCCCGGTGTTTTCGCCGTCGGTGATGTTCGATCAGGCAACGTGAAGCGCGTAGCCTCCGCGGTAGGCGAAGGGGCAATTTCGGTGCTTTTGGTGCACCGCGCTCTCGCAGAGTTGTAAAGGTTCCCGGCTGGAGGCATCTGCATCACACGCATCGGAATCAAAGCGTCTGCGGATATGGAGTCGAAGGAGACCGAATGATCGTCGCCGAAATAGATTCTGCGATCCAGCATCAACTGCTGGAGCGCATCTCGGACGCTCGCGAACGAAGTGATGCCTTGTTCAGACTTGTGCGCCCGGCCGCACTCTACGACCGCCCGATTCCGGAGCGCCACCGCATCATCTTCTATCTCGGACATTTGGAGGCCTTTGACTGGAACCTGCTTCACGAGGTCCTCGGTGCCAAGTATTTCCATCCCGGGTTCGACCGGCTTTTTGCCTTTGGCATCGACCCGGTCGGGGGCGGGCTGCCCTCTGATATTGCGTCGGACTGGCCTTCTCTGGACACGGTGCGTGACTATGTAGGCAAAGTCCGGTCCGCGCTCGATGAGAAACTTACCCACAAAGCCCTTGAGCCGCACGCTGTGACGAGAGATGGTTTTTCACTCGACACGTTGCTGAATGTCGCTGTCGAGCACCGATTGATGCATCTCGAAACGCTGGCTTACATGTTGCATCAATTGCCCTTCGACAAAAAAGTTCGGCAGGTTTCGGCACCGACTCTGACAACTCCTCCCGTGACTCCTCGAATGACAGAGATCCCGGCTGGCGTTGCAACGACGGGCCTTTCGCGCAACGCCGGAAGCTTCGGTTGGGACAACGAGTTTGAAGCCCACCAGACACTGGTCCCAGCCTTCGAGATAGATCAGTTCATGGTGACGAACCGCCAGTATCTTGATTTCATGTCTGCCGGGGGATATGAAACGCGTTCCCTGTGGAGCGAAGCTGCCTGGAATTGGAAGAACACTAATGGCGTGTTTCACCCGGTGTTTTGGAAGAAGGCCCCGAGCGGGTGGTTTTATCGTTCTATGTTTGAAGAAATCCCGTTGCCTCTGGACTGGCCCGTCTACGTGAGTCATGCCGAGGCCATGGCCTATGCCCGCTGGGCTAGAAAGTCTCTTCCCACCGAGGAGGAGTGGCACCGCGCCGCCTACGGCACTCCGGACGGGATTGAAAAGAGATATCCGTGGGGCAACCAGACGCCTGATCCCCGCTACGGCAACTTCAATTTCAACCGTTGGGATCCTCAGCCAGTAAATGCTTTTTTACGCAGCCAGAGCACATTTGGCGTAGCCAGCATGTTGGGCAACGGGTGGGAGTGGACCTCCACAATCTTCGCACCGTTTCCTGGCTTCGACCGATTTTCCTTTTACGCCGGGTACTCTGCCGATTTCTTCGATGGCAAACATTTCGTCATGAAGGGCGGCTCGGCGCGTACCGCCGATTGTATGTTGCGGCCGACGTTTCGCAACTGGTTTCAGCCGCACTACCAGTACGTATACGCCGGCTTCCGCTGCGTGAGTCGCTGACCCAAAGGAGTTCAACAATGCTTGTCCATGCCGTTACCGCCGATGTCACTTATGAATTCGCTTCCGATGTGCGTGATGGGCTCACGCGCCCGGGACAGAAAGAACTCCCTTCCAAGTATTTTTATGACGATGTCGGTTCGGCTCTGTTTGAAGTAATCAGCCATTTGCCGGAATACGGCTTAACGCGAGCTGACGAGCGTTTGCTGCGCCGCCATGCGGACGACATCGTAGACCGCATCGCTGGGCCGGCAGAGGTCGCCGAGCTAGGCAGCGGCAGCGGCAGGAAAACCCGCTGGTTGCTCGAAGCGCTCTGCCGTCGCCAGCGCACTTCCTATTATCCCGTTGAAATCTCTCACTCGGCTTTGGTCCAATGTGAGCGCGAACTCGGGGACATTGATTCGATCAGTATCCTGGGCTTTGAACGCGAGTATCTCGATGGCCTCTTGGAGGTCGCTGCGCAACGCAAGCCGGGTCAGCACCTGTTCGTCCTGTTTCTCGGCAGCACAATCGGGAACTTTGATCGCCACGCTGGCGTGGAATTCTTGTCCGAAATTCGGCGAATCCTCGAGCCTCGCGATTCGCTCCTTCTGGGAACAGACTTGGTAAAGTCCAGCGAACAGTTACTGCGCGCCTATGACGATAATCTCGGAGTGACCGCGGCGTTCAACCTCAATCTGCTTGCCCGCATTAATCGTGAACTCTACGCCGACTTTGACCTAAGTCAATTTACCCACCAGGCAAGGATCAATCAGGACGAGCGCAGTGTCGAGATGCATCTCTGTTCTCTGCGACGGCAAGCCGTGAGCATTCCCGCGGCGGAGATTGTGGTCGAGTTCCTGGAAGGAGAAACAATCTGGACGGAAAGCAGCCACAAGTACTCGGCGGAAGAAGTCTTCCGAATGGCGGGCGATTCCGGCTTTGTCTGTCAGGCACAATGGATTGACGAGCAGTGGCCCTTTGCCGAGAACCTGCTNNCTGCTCATCGCCGAATGATCGGGAGCATCGGTCAACCACTAGCCTCCGCTCCGCCTGAAGCGATCGCGCCAACCTTGTAGTCCGGCCTGGGCCTTAGAATAAGGTACGATTGCCGGACTACAGTAAGGAGGATCGAGTCCTGGCCACGAACTGGCAAATCACCGCTGCTGACTCGCCACTAGCCCCGAGCGCCCGCCTCGCCCGCCCTAACCCGCTGGCGGCCATCGGCGTC
>PLHN01000528.1 GCA_003139975.1 Acidobacteriaceae bacterium | reverse complement strand
ACAATGGCGAAAGGCCGCTGCGAGTCCGACCCAATCGCGTGCGAGAGAGCAGCGGGCAGAAGTCCCAGGGTGGCCACAAGCATCGTCATCAGGATCGGGCGGAGCCTCTGAACTGCTCCTTCAACTGCCGCTTCTTCAATCGAATAACGCCGCACCCGCAGCTGATTGATGTATTCGAGCATGATGACGCCCGTTTGCACGCACACCCCAAACAGGGCAAGGAAACCGACGCCGGTGGAAACACTGAAGTGTGTGCCCGTGATGATCAGGGCGATCAGGCCTCCGATGGGAGCGACCGCAATGTTGGCCATGATCAACAGCGTCCATTTATACGACTTGAACATGGTATAGAGGATGATGAAGATGATCAGGATAGTAATAGGCAGCACAATGAGCAGGCGCGCGTTGGCCCGCTTCTGACTCGCGTATTCTCCCTCCCAGTCGAGCGTGTAGCCGAGCGGCAACTTGACCTGATCGTTGACTTTCTTGATCGCTTCTTCCACCGTGCTGCCCAGGTCGCGGCCACGCACGCTGTACTTGATCGCGATGTAACGGCGATTGCCTTCGCGATAGATTTCCGAACCGCCGTCCGTCGCCTTGATGCGGCAGAGCTGCGCCAGCGAGACGCGTTCGCCGGAAGGAGAGAGCAAGCGAATGTTTTTGATCGCCTCTTCGGTGCTGCGGTATTGCGGGAGATAACGCAAAGTGAGGTCGTAGCGCGCCTCGCCCTTTAGGATCTGTGTGAGAGCGCTGCCGCCGACAGCGGTTTGGACCGCGTCCTGCACGTCGGCGACGTTGATCTGGTAGCGGGCGGCGGCCTCGCGGTCGACGGTCACGTTCAGGTTAGGCTGTCCGAGCACGCGGAAAACTCCCAGATCCTCAACGCCGTCGATCTTGCGCATGACCGCGACGATCTCGTCGGCCTTCCCTTCGAGAACCTTCAAGTCGTCGCCATAGATCTTGGTTGCCAGCTCTCCCTTCACTCCACTGACCGCTTCTTCCATGTTGTCTTCGATCGGCTGCGAGAAGCCCCAAAACACGCCAGGGATTTTGTCGAGCTCGCGCTGCATCGCGGCAATCAGTTCATCTTTGTTTTCGTGGAAGACCGGGCGCCATTCCTCCTTCGGCTTCAGGTCAACGAAGTATTCGGTATTGAAGAAGCCGGTATTGTCGGTTCCATCGTCAGGGCGGCCGACCTGGCTGGTGCATTGCGGGACTTCGGGGAACGAGCAAAGCACGATGCGCGCCTGATTGGCGACACGAATGCCCTCGTCGGGTCCCGTGCTCGGAGCGAGCGTACCGCGCACCCAAAGCGCGCCTTCGTCCAAATGCGGAAGAAATTCGGATCCAACGAAGCCGCCGAACGCGAGTACATTCCCCAACACGACACTCAATGCACCAATTCCGACTGTGATCCCGCGGTGGTGAATCGCCCAGCGCACCGCAACGCGGTAGCGGTCGATCAACCACGTCATGACCGGATTCCGCCACTCACTGGCCCCCTTGGCAAAGGCAAAGCTCGAAAGAACCGGGGTGACGACGATCGAGAAGAACAAGGCGCCTAGCAGTGCAAAAGCCATGGTCCAGGCCATGGGCTTAAACAGACGCCCTTCCACGCGTTGCAACGTGAAAATCGGCAGGAAAGCAGTAATCGTGATGACGATAGCGTAGAACACCGGGCGCTGAACTTCATGGGCGGCGTCGCCGATTTTTTCAATCGGTGTCCTTGTACTCCCGTTCCCGCGGCTCAGAGAGTGCACAATGTTTTCCACCAGTACGATTGCGCCCTCCACGAGCACTCCAAAATCCAAAGCACCGATGGACAAAAGATTGGCGGGAATTTGACTCAAATCCAGGCAAATCGCAGCGAAGAACAGCGAAAAAGGAATCGTCGCAGCGACGATGAGCGCGCCTCGCACGTTGCCCAGGAACAGAAACAGAATGATCGATACCAGGATCATTCCCTCTGAAAGGTTGTGCAGCACGGTGTGGCTCGTGTAGTGCACCAGAGTGCTGCGATCGATGAAAGGGACAATCTTTACGCCCGGAGGAAGGATGTGATCGTTAAGCTCTTCGACCCTTTTGTGGATAGCATCAAGCGCAGCGTCGGCGGTAGCGCCTTTGCGCAAGAGAACAATGCCGGAGACAACATCGTCGTTGTCGATGATTTTGCCATCTTCACGGTGAATCGTCCGGGCGAATTGACCGAGCCGGATTTTCGGACCTTGAGAAACGATGGCAATGTCTTTGACACGGAGAGGCGTGCCATTTTTCGTGAGTATTACAGTCTCCGCAATGTCCTGGGAGCGGTCCACTAGCCCCACGGAGCGGACGTTGATCTGCTGCAAACCCTCCTGGATGAAGCTCCCGCCCGCATTCGCGTTGTTATTGGTAAGTTGCTGCTCGATCTGCGCCAGGCTGAGCCCGTAAGCGACGAGCTTGTTCGGGTCAACCCGGACCTGGTACTCGCGCGTAGGGCCGCCAAAGCTGGCGACGTCGACAATGTCCGGGACGCTTTTGAAACTCTTTTCGACGACCCAGTCCTCCAGGGACTTGAGTTCCATGGGGTCATAAGCGGGATTTGTGCTGTGGAGGGTGAAAAAGTAGATCTGGCCGACCGGGCTCCAGTCAGTGCCCATTTGCGGGTTGACCCCTGGCGGGAGCGTCACCTGGCTGAGTCGTTCGAGGACGCGTTCGCGATTCCACGCGTTATCGGAATCGTCGTCGAAAATCAGCTTGATATCCGAGAGGCCGAACAGCGAGAAGGAACGCAGATGAACGATCTGCGGGATGCCGTTCATGCCGTTCTCAAGCGGAATCGTAACCTGCTGCTCGATTTGTTCGGCCGAAATTCCCGGCCACTGCGTGATGATTTCTACATAATTGTCCGCGACATCGGGATAAGCCTCGATGGGCAATCGCTTGAATGAAATAATGCCCCATACAAAGAGGAGCAGCGCCAACCCCACCACCAGCAGGCGGTTATTGAGCGCGAAATCGACAACGCGGCGAATCATCTATGGCTCCGTAGCATCATTGCTCCACCGTGTTCTGCAGCGGAAGGGCGTTCGAGACAACCTGATCCCCAGGTTTGAGTCCACTCAACACCTCCTGCATGTTGCCCGGGAGCATCCCGCCGGTAACAATCTCGAGGCGCTTGAAATGGCCTTGGCCGATCGGTGCGTACACCCACTCGCGGTCATGCAAGTGAAGAATCGCAGCGGCTGGAATAACCGCGTGCACTTCCGGTTGCTTGCCATAAAAAGTCGCCGTAACAAACATGCCGATGCGCATCAATCCCGGGTTAGAAACTTCAATGCGTACCTTGGCGGTATGCATGGCCGGATCGAGAGTGGGCAGGATGTTATCGACGCGCCCCTTGAACACTTTGCCGGGATAAGCGTTCAGGTGAATATCCGCAGACTCGCCAACGCGCACGGCATCGAGATCGTTCTCGTAAACGTCGCAGACGATCCAAACGTAAGAGAGGTCGGAGATGGTGAACGGATTCGGCCCCGACAGCCCCTGAACGCCGGAAGCAGTCGTGACCTGCTGATCGGTAATCACGCCCGAGATCGGCGCAACCACATCGACGATGCCGGAAGGATGGTCCTTGTCGATACCGAGGAGATGCAACTGTTCGGTTGCGGTATCGAGGTCGACCTTAGCGTCGGTCGCCGTCGCCTGGGCCGCCTCCAGAGCGCTCTGGGCGATGGCTCCCTTGTCATAGAGAAGCTGCGCGCGGTCAAGCTGCTGCCCGGCGAGGCGACCCTCGTTTACGGCCTTGAGATAGAGCTGGTAGGCTCCGGCGACGTCGTTGCTGCGAACCCGCAATAGAAGCTGACCTTTCTTTACCGGATCGCCCAACCGAGCCTTGATCTCGACGACACGCCCGGCAGCCAGCGAAATCACCGGCACGGCGCGCGCGATATCGGGCTGCACCACGCCGGTCACGTTGAGAGCAGGCGCGGCTTTGTGCTCGACGGCAGTCACCAGCGGAAACTGATCGGAATGATCGACCTTGAAGTTGTTGGAATCGAGATCCGGCTCGACCGTGGCCTTGGGCGGCGCTTCGGCCTTGGGATCTTCCTTGCCAGTGCACGATACCAGAAGCAACAAAGGCAAGCCGAGTGCAGCGGCTAGAGTCATGCCAGCGAATTTGGATTTCATTGGATCACTTCCTGGCCGACGGCCATATTCAGCTGTGCGGCAGCCGTCAAATATGAGCCCACGAGATTTACATAGTTCAGTTGCACGCTGCGGTAGTCGCTCTCCGCGTTCAGAAAATCGAGAAGTGAAGCGCCGCCATGCTGGTAGGAAAATTGCACGGTATCCCGCACCCGAACCGACATGCCGAGGTACTTCTCTTTATAGGGCCGCAACAGGTTTAACGTGCTGTCGAGCGTCGCGTAGCCCGAGTCAACATCGCTGAGCACCTGGGCTTCGGCCGCCTCGCGCAATTCTTCGTTGCGCTTGATGTCGAGCTGCGTCCGCAGCTTTTCTCCCTGATTGCGGTCGAAAATGCGGAGCGGAATGTTGACGCTGACGCCAATTGTGTTAATGGCGAATGGATTGTTAGTAGACGAGTTGTGCGTATACCAGCCGCTCAGGGTCGGGTCGGTCGAGCCATTGGCGATCGCCAGCTTGTGCTCGGTTTGAGCCTTGTCCACCGCCTGAATGGCGGCCCGCAGGTCCGGCCGTGTATCGAGTGCGATCTTCCGGAATTCGTCCCGCGATTGCAACTGGTCGTTGGAATCGTAACTCCCGGTTACGTCGAATTGGTCAATCGGACTGCGGTCATCCAACAGCGTAAGCAACTGGATTTTCGCCGTGCGCAAATTCACTTCGGCGGTCTGCACGTCCGATTCATACTGCACCCGCTGCAGTTCCAGACGATCAAGATCAATTTGCGCGATATCGCCGGCTTGGAAGCGGGTCCTGCTGATTTCGAGGATGTGGTCCCAGTAGGCCAGATTATCTTTCGCCAGTTGCAGCACCGCCTTCGCCTGCAGCGCCGAAACGAAGGCGTCGCGCAGATTGAAGAGCAAAGTTCTTTCCAGATCGGCGTGGCTCGATTCCGCGATCAGGGTGCCCTTTTTCGCGCTCTCCAACCGCAGGTGCCGCTTATGACGCCGTTCGATAAGTTGGCTGACGCTGGGTGTTTCAAAGGTGCCGGCGAATGGCTTCCAGACACCATGATTGGGAGCGATTTGCGTGCCGTCCACCGACAGACCGAGATCGGGATTGGGACGGAGGAACGCGGTGATTTCCTGCGCCCTCGATTCCTGAACGTTCAGCGTATCGGCTTGCAGAGTGGGATTGGTCGCTTCGAATTTGCCGCGAATCTGCGGCCAGGTATAGCTATTCTGCTGCTGTGCCAAAGCGAAAGACGCCAACAGCACAATCGAAGCGGCCGGAATGAAATTGCGAAACCTGAACATCCTGAACTCCATCACAGTGGGAAAAGTGGATGCCCAATGCGCCCATCTGCAAATCTCTTCGGTCCCGATTCGCCGCAAAGAAACCCCAGCGAACCTTTACAGCGAGAATGCATGTTGGGAGGGAGGAGGAGCGCGTCCGTAGGGAACGAAGCCAACGACATTGCCGAGCGAATGCGGAGAAGAGGAAAGAACTGTGCCCACCTGCTCGAACATTACTTCGAGGGAAGCCGATGCGGGCAAAGCGGGCAGCGAAGCATGGTTCAGGACATGGACAGCACAGGCGCAGTGACCACTGTGGCGAAATCCGCGCTCTGACTCTTCCATGGCCTGACTAGCGGCGTGGAGATCATCGCTGGCCGAAATTACCGGGAAGAGTAGAACAAAGGCGCAACCAAGCGTGCAGATAATGACAAATGAGGCTCGCGTCCAGGGCTCGGACGAAACCCGTTGCCGCCACAGCAGATACGCGGGCAGCAGCAGGGCAAACCAGCAAAGATTAAGAAAAAGCTCCATCCAATATGGCAGCTCCACGAGAAGACGATCGAACACCTTCTACCAGAACAGCCGTTTCAATAATTTCAAGATATCAAAGCATAGCACAGGCATTACAAGTGACTTGGGTACTCGCTGGGAGGCACGCAGCCCGTTTGACTCGCTGCGAACTAGCTCACACGCGCCCCTAGAATCGTCCCCGAGCACGCGCCCAGCCCAATGCGGCGAAAACCGTCGCCTTCGCAGTAGCCGTGAAGAATGATCTCGTCCCCATCCTCCAGAAATCTTCGTTGCTCTCCGCTCGGCAGCGTGATTGGTTCCCGGCCGCGCGAAGTCAGCTCGAGCAAGCAGCCACGCGCGCTCTTATCGGCGCCCGAAACCGTGCCACTAGCCAGCAAGTCCCCGGCGCGCAGATTACAGCCATTGCTTGCGTGGTGCGTCAGCAGCTGCGCCATCGTCCAGTAGAGATCGCGGAAATTGCTCCGGCTGAGGACCACGGGAGCAAGGCCCATCTCACGCATCCGCGCCGACAGTAGGGAGGCTTCTAAACTTAGGTTGAGACCGCCATACTGCTGATCGTCGGAATCGAAAAGGTAAGGCAGCGGCGCAGGATCGCCTGCCGGACGCGCAAAAGCTCCCGCGCGAAACGGAGCCAGCGCTTCCAAAGTCACAACCCAAGGCGACAGCGACGTGGCGAAGCTCTTTGCCAGAAACGGCCCCAGCGGCTGATACTCCCACGCCTGTATGTCCCGAGCCGACCAGTCATTCACCAGGCAGATTCCAAAAATGTGGTCCTCCGCCTCGGCAAGGGGAATTCGCGTTTCCATTTCGTTGCCTGCGCTCACGAAAAAACCGACTTCCAGTTCGTAGTCGAGTGCTTTGCTCGGCCCGAATTGCGGCGCTGCTTCTCCGTCCCGCGTTTGTCCCAGCGGACGCCGAACCGCCGTACCACTTACGACCAGGGACGAAGCGCGCCCGTGATACCCGATGGGAACGTATTTGTAATTCGGCAGCAGCGGATTGTCGGGGCGGAACAATTTGCCGACGTTCGTGGCATGAAAGACGGAAGCATAGAAATCCGTGTAGTCTCCCACGGCTGCAGGAAGAAGCATCTCCACTTCGGCCTGCGGCACGAGATGCCGTGAAACGGCCTCGCGATCCGAAGCGGGCCCATCGTCGCGCAGCAGAGCGTGAAGACGACGGCGCAAAGCGCGCCGCGGCCCGGAACCAAGCGCCATCAGCGCATTCAGCGAAGCGCCTCCGGGACAATCCGCACCACACGCTTCTGCGGCACCTTTTACGTCCGAGTCGGCAAGTAAACCTTCACTTCCAACCCCAGCGACGTCCAAAACTCGGTCGCCGATGGCTACTCCAACCCTTGCATCAGCGTCTTTATCGTGGCGTCGAAAGACCCCGAACGGCAAATTCTGAATGGGAAATTCCGACGCGGCCGCATTCGCCGATTCCACCCAGCTTCGCGCCTTAGGATCGTGGGTCTCGTCTAACAAAGGCTTCATAGGAGATGGAGAGAACGTAAATCCTCAATCGGTTCCGTAAACGAGCACGACCCAAACGAGACCGCAAAGTCCCTGCGCGCCAGAGACAAATCACGGGCGCTGAGCCGGTGTCCGCGCCAAATAACTTCGTCGGACCCCCAGTGGAAACCTTCCGCTGCCTGCTCCTTGAGCAACTTAACCGCGAGCCCGGTTTCCATGCCCGTGCGTACAAATGCCGCGGCAAGAAAAACATTCAGGAAGCCGTGCATGATTCCGGAGGGACTGTCGGGCCGATATGTGAGCCGATGCATCGAGCGCAGAGGATGGTGAAGGCCAGCCGTCGCCTTGAACGATACGCCCGCCGCGGCGCACCGCCTAATGAATTCGATCACGCTCTCTGGCGCGGGAAACTTATCCGCCGTTTCACCGCCGGTCCGAATCTTGGCACGCTGCCCGCAAGAACCTGCCGCCGCAACGCAATCACTCAGGGCTCCGGCCGCTGCTTCGCTAGATGTTGTCTCGCCAGTCTTTGTTCCGCAGTCCCAGGGAATTTCGAAATACGTCTCCAGTTCCGCCGGGATTATTCCAGAGATCCGCCCGATCTCTGCCGGGCTTGTACCCCGTACCTCCACCGACTCGATTTTCCACTTGTTTGGCGCTCGTCCGGCCGCTTCGCGCGCATTGAAATCGTAAACGCTGGCAAGATCGGCCGACACATCTGTGCCAAGCAAGGCTGACACACCACAACGCGATTGCGATTGTGCGCCAGAGTCCGGCAGCCGAACCAGCACAGCCTCAAATTCGCCGAGTCGCGCGGCCGGAACAATGAAGCGCCCGAGCATCCAGCCGAATTCTGACCGCGAATATAAGTAGTAATTCGCTAGCGCCCGAGCCATCCCCAGCGACGCAGGAGGGAATAGTCCGGCGTAGTCGATCAGATTTCGCAGCAATCCTGCGACCGACTTCGTCGCGCTTACCGGACTTCCCGTCG
>PLHN01000247.1 GCA_003139975.1 Acidobacteriaceae bacterium | reverse complement strand
ATGCCGCACCACACCGGCCTCGATGCGCTCCGCGACCTGAGCAACAAGGGCGGGGCGGTGGGGGTCGTACGCATTATCCTGCTGACCGCGGCAGTTGAAAAGAAGCAGATTGTGGAAGCTTTGCAACTGGGCGCCCGCGGCGTGGTCTTGAAAGACTCGGCGACCCAGCTTCTGCTCAAGAGCATTCACGCTGTCATGGGCGGCGAGTACTGGGTGGGCCGCGATAGCGTTTCCAACCTCGTCCAGTATCTGCGGAACCTGATGCANNTTCAAAATCAGCGAGGATACGGTCAAGCATCACCTGAGCAATATTTTCGATAAACTGGGCGTTTCCACCCGGCTGGAGTTGGCGTTATTCGCGGTGAATCAGGGATTGCCGCTGAAAACTATCATCTAATCAGTTACTTAGAGTGACGGTCCTTCTGGACTAGCACAAACGTGCTATTGCGGGTCACCCGTGGGCTATTGAGCCCTTCCATTGTTACGGGTAGTTTAAAAGTACACGACGGCGAACCATATTTGAGCAGTGTCTTTCTGCTCGTTCGCCGAGGGGGCATGAACGTGATTCGAGTATTTCAAGGGTTTTGGAGTGATGAGGAAGGCCAGGACGTCGCGGAATACGCCGTNNGCCGTGATGTTGGCGGTCATTCTGGTGATCGTAGTTGGCACCGTCCGTTTGATCGGTAGCAATGCCAATGCTGTCTTTTCGCAAGTCGGTAGCTCGCTAGGACAGTAGCTGAGCGCCCCGCCCGCGTTCGATTCCCGCAGCGGGCATTGCCTGTTTTCACAGTCTAAGCGAAGCACCAGGGTCTGAACAGGCTGATTCCACTTGGCAGCTTGTCTTCTTTTCCCGCCTCAAGCTTTACTGCCCCGATGGAGTCGCCGATCCCGTCTTCTCGGGCGCAGCAGCGGGAACTGGTTTCTCCTGCGACGCCGTCCCGTATCGGGTTAGGAACGGGTAAAAGGGCGTGACCTCGAACGGCATCTNNATCAATTCGAGTTGATCGTTCCAGGGGTCAACCTTGACGCGTCCGCCCAGCGGTAGAGCGGCCAGCTGGTCGACCTTCTTGGGGTCGAATGCCGGCGAGTTCGTCATCAGCGACGACATCCGCGTAGCAGTACCGTTGAGCAGGCTATCGCCCAGGTGCGGACGAATCAAATTCCTTAGCTCAGGAGCCCGCGCCTGCACAGCTTTCAGGAACAGGCCGGCGTTGCTGAGCTTGTCTTTGTAAGGCGAATTATTCAGCAATTCGACCGCTTTCTTGTCGGCGGCCTGTTCTTCATTGGGATCACGAGCGAAGTCCATGCGCTGAAACGTGCGCTCGTCGGGAAAGAACATGCGGTCGTTGAACGCGAGCTTGGTATCCAGCCGATGGCCCAAGACGATGTGCGCCAATTCGTGGGTTAGCATCATCGCCAGCGAAGCTTCGTCGGGCAGCACGTCAATCATGCCGCGGCTCATGACAATGGTGTGGCCAACCGTAAAGGATTCGATCGGTGTGGTCAGCAACACGCGGCACCTTACTTCCGGCTGAATATCCAGGTTGTTGGTGACCATCACGTTGTTGACGACCGTCTGCAGAACCTTGTCGATTTCGCCTTCCGGAGCGATGAGGCCGATCTGCTGCAAGCGATCGAGTACGTTGATTTCTGCCTGGCGTTCCCAAGCGCGCTGCGCTTCAAGCGGACTTGCGTCCTGCGCTTTCTCGCTCTGGTCCTTCACCACCTGAGGCGCGTCGATCGTGATTTCCGTGAATTCCGAATTGCGCCGGAAATCTTTCAGGTTGTAGCCCCACAGCCGCGTCTGCGCCTTGTAGTGCAGATTCTCGCCCAGCCGGTACTTTAAATCGGATTCTTCCGAGTAAATCAGCGATGGCAGCCAAATGCCCTCGCGGAGATTTTGCCGCCAGCTGTCAAAATGCAAGTAGAAGCTGCCGCGTGGATGCGGATAATACGTGCCGTTGAAGCGAACAATGTTGTAGCCCTGATCTTCGACCCAAATCCGCCCCAGAAAGCGGCCCTTGCCCACATCTTTTTTCGGCGCGACATCGAGCACAATGCAGCGAACTTCGCCGAGGAACTCGCGGCGCACAAAAGTAAAGTCGTAGAACTTCCGCTGAAAATCTTCGTCGAGAATCACCATCTGGGCAAAGCCGAGCGGCAGAAACTTCATGGTGTACAGGCCGCCCAGTTTGCTGATCATGCGTTTACCCAGCCCGGAGGTGGTCGGAGAGTTGAAAGCGCGGTCGTCGGTCTCCCCGCTGCTCAGGTCCAGGCGGCCCAGGAAGTAAACATCGCTGGCCGGAACCGAGGTGCCCAGATCCTTATCTTCCTTTAGGTTCTGTAGGTAGGTTTCCACCAGAGGATGCAACTGTTTCATCTGCGCCACGAAGAAGTGCTCGCGCTCAACCGCCCGGTCGATCACCTGGTCGAAAGACGCCGCTATCGCCGCAGCGTGTTCCACTCCGGCATCGCGGCCCGAAAGTTGTGGCTGTGCGGCCGGCGGCGCCGGCGGAGCCTGGGCAAGCAGAGAGGGAGTCCAGACGGCCAAGGCGAGAACAATCGCAGCCGCCACAGAGCGGGGGGTTTTTATATGTCTCATTTTCCTTAGGATGCAAGCTCAAACACGACGTGCACCACGGCCTCGAAATCCGCAGGGTGCCCGTCTTTCAGTGCCGGTTTAAATTGGATCTTCTCCGCGGCATGAACGGCGGATTCGTCCAATCCGTGGCCCAGGCCTCGTACCACTTTCATGACCCTGATCTGACCATTCGCTGTGAAGACGACATCGAGTAGAACTTCGCCTTCAACTTTAAGCTGGCGACCCTCATCAGTGTAAACCGGACGCGGCTTAAACGTAATTTCCGCAGGCACCGTTTTGACGGCTGCCTCGGTCGTGCTCTTAGGGGCTACGTTCTTGACCACGTCGGCATCGCCAAAGCCACCCTGGCGAACCGTGCCGCGTGAGGCGGAAACGGCGCCAGAATTGTCTCCAGTGGCGATGCCGCTGCCGAAGCCAGTGCTTGCGACCACGCCACGCGCTCCATGTGCTCCGCCGGTGCCATTGCCATAGCCCGGTCCTCCCGGCAAGTCAAAGCTGCCCGCTTGAGCAATCGTAACCGGCCGTCCATGATTGTCCTGAGCGGGCACGCCATTGGGATCGCCAAAACCGCCAGTTTGCACCTTTTGCGGCGCTGCAGCCATGGTCGGCGTAGCGGAGCTTCCCATAGAGAAAACGTTGGTCTTGACCAGTTGTCTCGGGATGACGGGCTTGGCATCAGGCAACGTCTGCTTGGTCGCAGCCAGCGTCACCTTCGGAGGTTGCACATCCGGGACTGGAGTCGGCTTGGGCCGCGTCAGTTCGGTGGGAACGCGCAGAGCCTCGGGACGAGGCGTCACCATCGCTGTAATCTTGGGCGTCGGGAAGATTCTGACCGGCGCTGGCTTCTGCGGAACCGGAGGCGGAGTGTTCACCAACCCGATGAAATGGTAGTCATGCGTCGGCATCACCAGAATCTCAGGATGCGCGATGGCAGCGATCAGAAAAATAGCCATGATCGCGGACTGCATCCCGTAACTGACGACGAATCTCGCCCAGCGCGTGCGAGGCTCCGGTAGTAGGCCTAGGGTCAGATTTGAAACCTGGGAATCCATGTACACCTGCCTCAAAACCCCACTTAATTGATAGTGTCAATTCTCATTGATGCGAAAACAATGGGCCAAAGGTGCCAACGGAAGGGCGCGCCTGCCAACTGTATTTGGAGAACAGTTCGAGACGCAGCCTCTTCCGCGCCTCATAAGTGCACGCTGAAGGCCACTTTCGATTTGATCTTTCGACCCTAAAACGTTACTTGGCTGTCACTTGCGCGGGGAAAATTGTATCTTACCAGACCCCCGGCAATCATCTGCAAGGTTTTTCCTATTGCGGCGGGAAAATCTGGTAAAAGGCAGGAAGTTTTTGCCGCATGTGAACAACGCACCAATCGAAGACGGATACATTCATCGCAAGTTGAGACCTTGCGCTATTCGTCCTCTGCGGTATCAATTTTGATGCGAAGCGACTTCAGAAATTTCAAATCCTGATCGCTGATCTTAAACTCGGGGTTTGTACTCAATGTCGAACCGAGGGAAGTTTTGTCGGAGCCGCGCTCGCCCTGCTTGCTGACGCCGATCGTTGCTTCGAGCACCAGGAAAATGTCNNAGTTCTTTCATGAGCTGTTTCAGTTGTTGATCCACCGAATCCCCCTCTGTCCGCTGGACACACCCCAAATTCGAGCCGACGACGGCCGGCTGTCACAGCCGCTTGTGATGCTGGCCACAACTATTGTACGCTCGGCCGCTGCTAAAATCGACAAAATGATCGCGGCCCAAATGGCGAAAAAACTGGGGGTGATTTTAGGTGTGGCGCTCCAGCAAGTGCGCCAAAGCCGCATCGGTGCTGCCCTGATCGGCGGCGTCGAGACCACCGCCTGTTCCTTCGGCAGAGTTTTCCACCAGCTCTTCCTCGAGGTCACCGGATTCACCTTCCTCGCCATCGCTGCCATCGGCGCCGTCAGCGGAGTCCGCGAGTACGGCAAATACCACGCTGGACGGGAGGTCAGCCCGGGCCGGTTGATTCTTGCCATGGCATTTACTCTTTCTTTCGCGTGGTTTGGCCTGAACTCGTTTTGGCGCGTGAACAAGAGTGTGGCCAAACAGCGGCAATCGCGGATTCGTTCCGATATAAGTTGACCGCATTCGCAGCAGCAGCGGCGAGGCGGGAGGCAGTTATGAAGCGCGCATCGGCGAAAGGTCAAAAGCCCCGTGGCCCTCTGTGTACCCCGTGGTTAACAGCTAGTGAGGCATTTATCTGCATGGTGCTGGCGATCGCCGCGTGCGCGCAGCCATCCCGGGCACAAATCGCGCCGCGCCCGGCCGAAGCGGCTCCTTCCGCCGCGGCCCGCAACATTCCTGCCGCCGATCAAATGATCTTCGACGATGAATTCGACGGCAACCAACTCGACCTCACCAAATGGTACCGCTGCTTCAACTGGTGCGATGAAAGCGTCGGCTACTCCTACGGACCTCCTTACGATCTGGAGTGGTACTGGAAGCACAACGTGTCCGTGTCGGGCGGGTTCCTGCACCTGACCGGCAAGAAACAAGCCGAGCACGGCTACAACTACACCTCCGGCGTCATCACCACCGGAGGGTCGCAGACTGCACCGCCAAGCTTCACGTTTCAATACGGCTACATGGAGATGAGCGCGAAGTTTCCGCCCGGAAAAGGCATGTGGCCGGCATTCTGGCTGTTGCCCGCCGATGGCACCTGGCCCCCGGAGATTGACGCCATGGAATGGCAGGGAGGCACGCCGACGATCGACTACGCCACCATCCACTGGGGCGTCCAGCGCAACGGCCATCATCCATCGAGCGGCACGTCCTTCGACACAGGCATTGATCTTTCCACCGGATTCCACACCTACGGCTTGGACTGGCAGGCCGATTCGGTGACGTGGTACTTCGATGGCCAAGTGATTAAGAAGTTCACTCGGGTAAACGACATTCCGCACAAGCCTATGTACATCCTGGTGGATCTGGCCATCGGCGGATGGATTTCGTTCCCCGACCAGACAACGCATTTCCCAGCTACCATGCTGGTGGACTATGTGCGAGTCTGGCCGACCAAACCATGAAAGTTTTTCGGGTGCCGCATCGCGGCCCCCGCAGATTATTGTTAAGAGCCTTTCTATGAGCGAAACCAAAACTGCCGATCCTGCCTCCAAACCCGCCGCTAAATCGAAGCCCGAGATAGCAGACCAGCAAACCTCGTCCCACATCCCGGTGCAGCCGCTCTACACGCCCGACGACCTAGCTGGCCGCGACTACGACCGCGACCTCGGCTATCCCGGCGAGTTTCCATTCACGCGCGGCGTGCAAGCCACCATGTATCGCGGCCGCCTCTGGACCATGCGCCAGTACGCCGGCATGGGCGACGCCGAGGAATCCAACAAGCGCTTCAAGTATCTGCTGGCTAACGGCACCACGGGATTGTCCGTTGCCTTCGATCTCCCCACGCAAATCGGCCTCGACTCCGACAACCCGCTCGCCGTTGGCGAAGTCGGCAAAGTCGGCGTCGCCATTGATTCGGTCGAAGACATGCAGCGCCTCTTCGACGGCATCGACCTCACCAAAATTTCCACATCGATGACCATCAATGCAACAGCCTCGATTCTGCTAGCGCTGTACGTGGCCGTGGCCCGCCGCCAGGGTGCCGACATTCGCAAACTCTCCGGCACCGTGCAGAACGACGTGCTCAAGGAATACATCGCCCGCGGCACCTACATCTATCCGCCGCAGCAGGCCATGCGCATCATCACCGACATGTTTGCGTGGGCCAACGAAAACGTTCCTGACTGGAACACGATCTCCATCTCCGGCTATCACATGCGCGAAGCCGGCTCCACCGCCGTGCAGGAAGTCGCCTTCACGCTCGGCAACGGCATCGCCTACGTAGAAGCCGCCATCCGGGCGGGCCTCGATGTTGACAAGTTCGCCCCGCGCCTCTCCTTCTTCTTCAATGCGCACAGCAATTTTCTCGAGGAAGTCGCCAAGTTCCGCGCCGCCCGCCGCATGTGGGCCAAAATCATGCGCGATCGCTTCAAAGCCAGGAGCCCGAAATCCTGGATGCTCCGCTTCCACACCCAAACCGCCGGTTCCACGCTGACCGCGCAGCAGCCGGAGAACAACATCGTCCGCACAGCCATCCAGGCCATGGCGGCTGTCCTTGGAGGCACGCAGTCTCTGCACACGAATTCTTTCGACGAAGCGCTCGCGCTGCCCACCGAAGCCTCGGCCAGAATCGCGCTGCGCACGCAGCAGGTCATCGCCTACGAATCCGGAGCCCCGCAAACGGTCGATCCGCTAGCCGGCTCCTACTACGTCGAGTCGCTCACCAACGAAATCGAAAAGCGCGCCGACGACTATCTCGAAAAAATTCAGGCCATGGGCGGAATGCTCAAAGCCATCGAGCGCGGCTACGTGCAGCAGGAAATCCAGAACGCCGCCTACGAATATCAACAGGCCGTAGATAAAGAGCAAGCAATTGTCGTAGGCGTGAATCGCTTTCAGATCGCGGAAGAGAAGTCCGTGCCAATCCAGCGCATCGATCCCGCACTCGAACCAAGGCAGGTGGAGCGCCTGCGCGCCCTGCGTGCGAAACGCAATCCCGAAACGTGGCAAGCCGCCATCAAGGCCGTAGAAGACACGGCCCGCTCCGGCGAAAACCTAATGCCGCGAATTCTGGCCGCAGTCGAAGCCAACGCGACGGTAGGCGAAATCTCCGACGCCATGCGCAAAGTCTTCGGGGAATACAAAGAAGCGGTCGTGATTTAGCAGGAAAGACGTCGGGCCGTTGGCTAAGAATTACCGCCGATGAAGAAGGTTTAGATCGTCCTATCCACCGATGAATCGATTCGAACTTAAGTCTTTGACGGAATACACGGACGAAGCCGTCCTGCAGGAAATACGAAGGGTTGCGCAGTTCCACGGCGATGGCCCATTTACCCGGACGGCGTTTGAGCTGCTGTGCCCTAGGGTCTCGTCAAGCACGATACGCCACCGATTCGGTAGCTGGGAAGAAGCACTCCGGAGGGCGGGATTAGAGCGTCTCTGCAAAGACAGGTTCTTGTCTTCTTACGAAGAACAACTGCGTCGCGGCCGCGCCATGAGCGATGCCGAGCTGCTCGACGAGATGCGGCGAGTATTTCAGCTTTCAGGGCGAGCCGAACTCACAAAGGACTCCTTTAACGATTTGTCCGTTACAAGGTATGACGTGATAAGGGAAAGGTTCAAGCACTGGAATAGAGCTCTCAAGACGGCGGGTATTCCGGTCGCCAACCTCGGCAGGCGCTATACGGATGAGGAATGCTTCGAGAATATAGCGCAGCTTTGGACTCACTATGGGCGACAGCCTCATCACGCGGAACTAAAGGCGCCGCCCTCCACGGTCGGTCCCAAGGCCTACGTTCGACGGTGGGGCAACTGGCGCAAAGCATTAAACGCGTTCGTCGAATGGGCGAACGCGGACGAAGAGGAAAGCCCCCCAAGTCTTGTCATCGCCCCACCGTCACCAGTTCTAGCGGCAGATCCGCCTTTGGAAGCGGCAATTCCGCGGGAAGATCGTCATGACATCCCGCTTCGCCTCAGATGGAAGGTGTTAATGCGAGACCGATTCAGATGCAAGGCGTGTGGTCGGAGCCCTGCAAATGAACTCGGGATCGAGCTCCACGTCGACCACATCCACGCCTGGGCGGATGGTGGAAAAACCGTGCTCGAAAATCTACAGGCCCTTTGCCAAAACTGTAACCTCGGCAAGGGGAAGTCTTTTGGAAGAGTCGAGTGATTCCTAGTAAAACCTCGGGGGACCCGAGCAAGCGCCGGCGATCTAGTAGTCCGTCGTCGGCCCTTGCCAATCCACCGTGTGGTAGTCGCAGGCCGTGCGGCAGGCCTCGCAGTACAGCAGCCCGTCGGTGCAGAGACGAATGCCCATCTGCGACTGGCAGAGAACACAGAACTTCTCGCACCAGCAGCGCGATTCGGGTTGCTCACACTGCGCGCAGACGATTCTCCGCATAACCGGTTTCGAGGACATGGATCGAGTGTAGAGCGAACGAGCCAGTCGGGAAACGTGACCGAGGTAATGAACAAATGCAAAGGTCAGAGGTCAGAGGTCAGATTGCAGAGGTAAAAGCCTTAAGAGTTCAGAAACGCCGGCACAAGTTGTTTTAACCTCTGCCCTCAGACCCCTAACCTCTGACCTGCCCTCTGCCCTCTGACCTCGCATTTGCCGCCCTTCCCGCGCCGGTGTTACCTTAATCAGTTCCAGACACCCGACAGCCCAGCCACTGTCTACTGAGGTTTCCTTGTCCGCTGCTCCGGTGCTTCCGCCGAATGTCCGCAAGACTGCGCTGAACGCTGTTCATCGTCAGATGGGCGCGAAGATGGTCGAATTCAACGGCTGGGACATGCCGGTCGAATACCCTGCTTCCATCGGTTGCGGAATCGTCAGCGAACACATGGCCGTCCGCACCGGCGTCGGCATTTTTGA
>PLHN01000067.1 GCA_003139975.1 Acidobacteriaceae bacterium | reverse complement strand
GACATGGAGGGCTACAACAAGTTTGTTCCCTATTACCTGCACCCCGATTCCGTCTACAGCGTAGGATTAAGCAAGAGTTCGTTCCGCGTGAAAGTATCGGTCGGATCAAACCCCTGGGCGAAGCGCGAACCATCCGTGAATCTTGCGAAAGTCTGCGAACGGTATGGAGGCGGTGGTCATGCGCGCGTAGGCGCGATTTCATTCGATGTCACTCAGAATGCCGCGGCGCGCAAAGCCGCGGAGGAGATTGTCGAGGAGTTGCGCGCCAGCGTTCGCGACTAAATCCGGCAACCGTAACTAGCCAAAGTCTCCATGCACCCAGTCGTTCACGATTCCGAGCACATCAAGGGCGTGCGCACCGTCGCCACCGTTGAGTTGGCAAAAGGGCTGATCGTGGTTGCGGCGGGGCTTGGCTTTTTCTCGTTCCGCCACCACAAAGACATCTGGGGCGTAGCTGAAAGTTTTCTGGAATTTTTCCACGTCAACCCTTACCACCATTATGTGGGCGTCTTCATTAATCTGGTTTCAAGATTCAGCGACGTTCGGCTCTGGAAGATTGCCGTGGTGGCCGGCGTCTATGCGCTTCTGCGCTTCGTGGAAGCCTACGGGCTCTGGTACGCGTTGCCGTGGGCGGAATGGATGGCATTCATTTCGGGCGCAATCTATATCCCGTTCGAGGTGGTGGATCTGATTCGAAAGGCCACCGTATTTCGAGCGGGGATTCTGGTTGTCAATGCCTTGGTGGTTCTGTACATGCTGCACCTCAGAGTCCAGGCAATCGAAAAGCGTCGCGCCGCGCACAAGCACGGGGAGCCGTCCTAGCAGATGTGGTCTAAGAGTCCAGCCTAGAAGACCAGCCATCCCGTCTCGCTCCGGAACGGGAAGTTCCAAGTTCTCAAGAACGCCCCCACCCCTATGCCACGGTCTATTGGAATCATGGTTTTAGCGGAAAATTCTCGGCAAAGTCCTGAGCGGAAACTAGTTGTAAGCAAAGTATTGAGCGAGTATGAGTTAAGGGCGGAAAATCGGTCGGATTACCCGGTCTTGCTGGCAAAGTATTGATTCTACAAACGAATAATTGCAAAGTATTCCGATGAAAGGAGTTATAAGCGTACATAGGTTCTCAGCTTCGCGTTCGTGCGCCCCAACTGACCGACGAACGACTCGTGAAAATGTCAAAGATCGTTTTCCAGCTACGGCCTCCTCGGAGGCCTTTCGCACAGGCTTGGGTAGTGCTCCAAGCTTGATGCGATGCTTCTATTTTACCGCGAGGTGTCAAGCGTTCTTTACTTCTTCCTTGTTACTCCCGTACCCGAAATTGGAACTTCCAGCGGCGGGCCTAGAGCGCTGCTTGGGATGTTCAATGTGGCCGTGGACAAACCTAGCTGGTGGGGCCTGAATACTACCTGGATCGCGCACGTCTGTCCTGCTCTTAGATTTGCCGGCTGTTTGCAGTATCGTTGAATCGTGAACGCGTCCAAATCCCCGCTGACGGGCGTGAGAGTGACCGTGCCGATCGTGACCTTCGAAGGTCCAAGGTTCTTGACGACTACCACCTTCGGGAAGCTCCCAGTGGGAACGATGTTGGGGAAAATAAGGCTTGCGGGGGAAGCAGTCAACTGCGAGGAAGGGGTGTTCCAGACGTACGCCGCCCCTTGAGAGCTGTTCCCATTGACAGCGTGGCTAGGCGCCCCCATCAGCACGGTGGTCCCATCGCTTGACAGCGCGACGGAATTGGCGAAATAGTCGTTGGCCGCTCCATCCGACGCGATCAGCCCCTGCTGCAGGGTCCAGGTTCCACCGGAGAGCGTGAACGCATAGGCCGTCCCTTGATCGTCCACCCCATTGATGGTAGCGAGGGGCGCCCCCACCAGCGCGACCGTGCCAGCGCTGGACAGAGCCACGGAGTTGCCGAAACCCTGGTTGGCCCCGCCCGACTCCGTTAGTTCCTGCTGTTGGGTCCAGTTGCCGTCGGAGAGCGTGAACACATACGCCGTTCCTTGATAGCTGTTTCCATTGACGGTGGAAAGCGGCGCCCCCACCAGCGCGGTGGTGCCAGCGTTTGTGAGTGCCACGGAAGATCCGAATATGTCATCGGCTGCCCCATCCAGCGCCGTCAGTTCCTGCTGTTGGGTCCAGCTGCTCCCGGAGAGCGCGAACACATAGGCCGCTCCCTGGTAGCTATTCCCGTTGACATCATGGTAAGGCGCTCCCACCAGCGCTGTTGCGTTGCCTCCCAGCGCCACGGAACCGCCAAAAAAATCACCGGTCGCTATATCCAGAGCGGTCAGTTCCGGCTGCTGGGTCCAGTTTCCGCTTGAGAGCGTGAATACATACGCCGCCCCTTGGTTGTTGTGCGCGGGCTCACCGACCAGCGCCGTGGTTCCATCGTTCGACAGCGCCACGGAAGAGCCGAAATAGTCGCCGAATGCCCCATCTAATGCCGTCAGGTCCGGCTGCTGCGTCCAGCTTCCGACCGAGAACGTGAAGGCGTACACCGCGCCCTGATTGCTGTTCCCGTTGACAGTATGGTAGGGCGCTCCGACTAGAGCCGTGTTTCCATCGCCCGAGATCGCCACGGAATAGCCAAATTGGTCATCAGTCGCCCCGTCCAACGCGCTCAGCTCGGCCTGTTGCACAAGCGGATCCAGCACCAGCGGATAATGCGCCCCGGCGTCGTCCACTTGCAGCAGCAACTCATGGCCTCGCAGTGCGAACTGTCCACGCAACTTACGTCCCGTGGCGTCGTAGGCCATGAGGCTGGCGACGCGCAAAACAGCCTTTCCATCGCTCTGCTTCAGGGTAAGGGTTGAGCAGTCCGAGTCCAATGCGGCGGTCAAGTTTCCCGAAAGCGCCAGAGCAACGGTCAGCGGCCGTCCGTTGGCCTTTCCTGGCGGTTTCGCCACTGCGAATCCTTGCTCCAGTCCCAAAGGCCCGTTGATGTACCACTCCGTCAGCGCGCCGCGCGAGTATTCCACGCGATTCTTGCTGGCTCGCGGAGCCGCCTGTCTGGCACCGATAAGTGCGTTCCCGTAACCATAACCGCGCAACGCGAGTCCCCAACGCGCCGCGTTGCTGCGGATCTCGACTCCTTGACTAGTGAAGTTTGCGGCCAGATCGTGCTGGGGATTTTCTCCATGGAAGCTGCCAGCGGCAGCATGCAGCCAGTAGCGGGAATCGCCCTTTCCGAGCGCCGCAGACACGGAACCTTGCGCCGCCGCGGGAAGGCTGGACAAACCGCGTTGGGCTGCGCCGCGATCGAATTGTACCTTCGCCTTCGGCGAATTCAGGTGGCCGGCCGCGGCTGCCTGGGCGCCAGCGAGAGCAGCATTCTGAGCACGGCCCACCACCGGCGTGCCCAGCAGCAGTAGGACGAACACTCCCGCGGCCATGGAGCGCGGCCGCGGCGCGGGTCTTTTCGAAGCAGTGGTCGAGGCAGTGGGAGTGGAGGACAAGTCGGCGAAAGAAGCAAGGGCCAGAAGGCGTGCGGACGGAGTGGTCATGGTTAAATTCTCCTTGAACGTTTTCCTGAACGGCGAACGCTTTACTGGACGGCGGGGAGTTAGGGACGGAATTTCCTTTTTGACCCCAAACAAAATGGCGCGCATTATCCCACGACATCTCCCTGTCCGTCAATGTGAACAACTTTTCACCCGGATCGCCCTTTTCGGTACGAAACCCCGAACCAGCACTTCCGAAATTGCGCCATTTGCGGTCACCTTTGCCACACCTCCCCCATACTCCAACGCTGTTAAGAGAGGATGATTGCTGCAAAATCCCCATTGCACTCATTAAACCGAGGTGTAAGCGCTATGCCTGATTTGTATCAACAACGGTGACTTTCGAATTGCCATGATCCGGGCGCGCCCGTTGCCTTGGCCCGTTGGGTAGTGTGCAATCTTGACCAGACACACATCTGAGAACCGTCTAGAGTTGCTGTAGACACAAAGACCCACCGCGCCGTTCTTCGCCAACCTTGAGCCCTTGCGATTGAAAGAGAGGCGCTGGCTCGACCGCAGACGCTTACAAAAGGAAAAGTCGATGCGCGGCTCATTTCTCTCATTCTCGTACCCGTCTTCGATTATGTTGGTCGGATTGCTGGTTCTTTCCACACGTTTCTTGTGGGCGCAGAGAACGTTGCCTCTGGAGAATATCCCGATCCAAGTTCTTGAAACCCCCGCTCCATTTGCGAGAGTTTCAGAAGTCCAAACACCCCTGCATCTCACCTACAGAAGATTGCCCCTGACCTTCGAACGAAATCAGGGTCAGACCGACTCGC
>PLHN01000223.1 GCA_003139975.1 Acidobacteriaceae bacterium | reverse complement strand
CCGCCGCCGAAAAAGCCGCGTCATTTCCTGGAGGTTTATGCCGATCGCGGAAGAACAAGCGCAGTCACCCCTGTCCGCTGACTTGCAGGCGATCTTGCGGTGCCTCAGTTGCGGCTCGGAACTCGAGCGCGATGGGCGCGGAGGCTACGTGTGCTCCGCCTGCAAGCGGGAGTACCCGAACGTGAATGGGATCGCACGTTTTGTGGACGCACAGCACTACGCTGCCAGCTTTGGCTTCCAGTGGCACCGCTACCAGAAAACGCAGCTCGACCACGATGACGTGCGCGAGTCCGATCTGAACTTTCGCTGGAAGACGGCGCTTCGGCCCGAAGAGCTCAAGGGCAAACTGGTGCTTGATGTGGGTTGCGGCATGGGCCGCTTTGCTGAAGTCGCCACCAGTTGGGGTGCGCGCGTCGTCGGCATCGACCTCAGCGCGGCCGCAGAGGTGGCCGCGAAAAATCTAGCCTCCCGCGATTTTGTGGCCTTCCAGGCCGACGTATTTTCGCTTCCCTTTGCCCCGGAGAGTTTCGACATTATCTACAGCGTGGGGGTGCTTCATCACACGCCGGACTGTGAGGCTGCGGTCAAAACGCTCAACAAATATTTGAAACCCGGCGGCATTCTCGCCGTTTGGCTCTACAGCGGATACAACAAATGGTACCGGTTCAGTGATTTCTGGCGCCGCTATACCAGCCGGATGAAGCCGCAGACCCTGCATGGCATCCTGAAGGTTGCGGTACCGGCGCTGTACAACACGCAAGAGGTCCTGAGGAAAGTGCCGGTCGTTGGACGTCCGGCCGCAGGCTTGGTGCACCACGTATTTCCAGTGAACCGCCAAAAAACCCCGGAAGCCAGGATGCTCGATACGTTCGATTGGTACTCGCCGAAGTATCAGTCCAAGCACACGTATGAGCAGGTCTTCCGCTGGTACGAAGCGATGGGCATGGAAGACATGCGTATCGGTGATTTCTCGATCGCGGTGCGAGGGCGAAAGCCGGCGCGGCCTGCCTAGCGGCGCTTCTCGAATGCATGGGTGCAAGGGGAAGAGCTGAGTTCAGGATGAGTCTCAGAAAGAAGATTTCCTATGCCAGGAAAGTAGGGCGGGCAGCCGCGTGGCGCGGACTGCAATCGCCGGTGCGCTCGCCCGTGCATTTGATTTTCGCCATGGCAGACCATTTTGAACCAGCGATCGATCCGGTTGATGGGTACCAGCGCGTCGCGTATTCGGAGCAGGAACGTCGCGTGGGATGGTGGTGCCGCGAGTACCCAAAGGCCAACGACCGATGGCGGGATGAGGAAGGTCGCCCTTTCGTTCACACGTATTTCTATCCTGCGGAGCAGTATGACGAGGGTTTGCTGGCGGCTCTGGCCGATCACTGCCACCAGGGCTGGGGGGAAATCGAAGTTCATCTGCATCATGGCGTTTTCGAGCCAGACACGGCCGAAAACACGCGCCGCCTGCTGACCGAGTTTCGAGATCGCTTGGCTTATCGGCATCGCTGCCTGGCTGTCGAAGAAGGATCGAACCAGATGCGCTATGCCTTCGTCCATGGGAATTGGGCTTTGGCAAATTCTGCCGGCGGCTGGCTTTGCGGCGTTGATTCGGAGATGCAGATACTCGCTGAAACGGGCTGCTATGCGGACATGACGATGCCGGCGTCCATCATGAGCCCAGCGCAGACCGCGAAGATCAATTCCGTGTATGAGTGCGCGCTGCCGCTCGATCAAAGCGCACCTCACCGCAAAGGCTACGACCTGACGGTGGGAAGGGCCCCCAGGATCTTTCCGCTGATTGTGCAAGGACCGCTGGTGGCGGATGTGGCCGGTGTTCTGCGCGGGGGAAAGGGCGCTGTTGAAAATGGCGAGATCAACGGATCGCGACCGATGACGCTTGATCGCCTCCGGCTTTGGAAGCAGGCACAAATCCGCGTTGCAGGCCGTCCGGATTGGCTTTTCATCAAATTGCATTGCCACGGCATGAACCCGACACAGAAGGAAGCTGTGGTCGGCGATTCATTCCGCAAGTTTCTTGACGATCTGGTTGGCGGCGCCGCGCAACGAAAAGAAACGCTACACTTCGTGACCGCGCGTGAAATGGCTAACATTCTGCTGGCTGCCTGCGATGGGCGCGAAGGCAATCCCGGCGACTACCGCGACTATCGCTTCAAGCGGATTGCGGCCGTTGCTTCGCGATCGGAAGGTTCCTGTGCCGTCCCTGTGAGCCGGAAAGGATAAGATCCAATCATGTGCGGCATTGCCGGAATCGTCAGCGCCGAGCGCGAGAGCGGTATCTCCGAAGCTCTCGTGCGCCATATGTGCGATCAGATTGTGCACCGGGGCCCCGACGACGAGGGCATCTACGTTGCCGATGGCGCCGGACTCGGCATGCGCCGCCTCTCGATCATCGACCTCTCCGGCGGCCACCAGCCGGTCTTCAACGAAGATCGCAGCGCGTGGATCGTTTTTAACGGCGAGATCTACAATTTCCCCGAGCTTCGGCCGGAACTGGAAAGCCGGGGCCATCGTTTTTACACCAGGACCGATACCGAGGTCATCATCCATCTCTACGAAGAGATGGGCGCCGATTGCGTGACGAAACTGCGGGGCATGTTCGGCCTCGCCATCTACGACAAGACCAAGCGCAAGCTGATCCTGGCCCGCGACCGGCTCGGCAAGAAGCCAGTGCACTACGCACTGCACAACGGGAATCTGTATTTTGCATCGGAGATCAAGAGCATATTAGCCGTCGCTCCGGAACTGGCCGAGGTCAATGCGCAAGGTCTGCTGGATTATCTTTATTACGGCTATGTGCCGGAACCGCTCACGGCATTTACCGGCATTCACAAGCTGCCGTCCGGACATTTGCTGGAATTCGAGAAGGGCGAGATTCGCGTCCGTAAATACTGGGATCTTCCCGAATACGACACCCATGCGCCGAAGAGCGAAGAAGAGTGCCTGGAAGAGCTTGAGCGGCGGCTCTTCGAGGCCACCAAGATCCGCTTGATCTCCGACGTGCCCCTCGGCGCCTTTCTCAGCGGAGGCACGGACTCTTCAACGGTCGTGGCCCTTATGGCGCGCGCCAGTGCGGGTCCGGTCAAGACGTTTTCCATTGGTTTCAAGAAAGACGATTTCGACGAAACAAGATATGCGCGCATCGTGGCCAAAACGTTCGGCACCGAGCATCACGAGATGATCCTTGAGCCCGATGTCGTACAGACTGTTGAGCATCTCACGAGTTCGCTCGAAGAGCCGTTCGGAGATTCCTCGATGTTGCCCACGTACTACGTGTCGCAGATGGCGCGNNATGGCGCGCCAGCACGTGACGGTCGCGCTCTCCGGCGACGGTGGCGATGAAATCTTTGCTGGCTATGACCGGTACGGAGTTCACGCCAGCCACCGGATGTTTGAGCGCATCCCAGAGTGGGCTCGCAGGTTCTATCGCGACAAGATATTTCCTCGTGTGCCTCATGGTGTGCGCGGACGAAGGTTGAGTTACAACGTCTCGCTTCCATGGCAAGAGCGATATGTGGATCGCCTCTCGTTCCTGCCCGATTTCGAGCGAGACAAGCCATTGCTTTCGGATGAGTTCCGGGAGATTCTCAACCGCAGCGACGATCCGGGCAACGTCTTGCGGCGCCGCTTTGCCGAAGCGCCAACCAAAGACCCCGTCAGTCAGCTTCTTTACGTCGATACGAAGACCTATCTGGTCGATGACATCCTGACCAAAGTCGACCGCATGAGCATGCTGAACTCGCTTGAGGTCCGCGTTCCGATTCTCGATCACGTTTTCATTGAGTGGGTTACTGGCTTGGCGCCGGAATGGAAGCTTCACGGCACCACGCAAAAATACAT
>PLHN01000516.1 GCA_003139975.1 Acidobacteriaceae bacterium | reverse complement strand
GTGTACGTGGATCCCTACAAGCTGGCATCCCGCCAACTGAGTCCCATGAATGTTGTGGATGCGGTGAACAACTTCAACCTGATCCTGCCGGCTGGCGACGTAAAGATGGGCCCCTTCGATTATTACGTCTATTCGAACAGCCTGGTCAGCGACATGGATCAACTGGGCAAGATCCCAGTCAAGACCGAAGGTAACTCGTGGGTTTCCATCAACGATATTGGCGAGGCCAAGGACGCCAATCAAATTCAGTACAACCTGGTGCGCGTGGATGGTCAGCGGTCCGTCTATTTGCCGATCATGAAACAGGGCGGCGACACCAACACCATCGACGTCGTAAACGGCATTCGCGACATGATTCAGCACCTTTACGACATTCCCAAGCAACTGGTGGCCACGGTTGTGTTCGACCAATCGGCTTTCGTGAAGGAAGCGATCAAGACGTTGCTCCATGAAGGTCTGATCGGGCTGCTGCTGACCAGCCTCATGATTCTTGTATTCTTGGGCAGTTTCCGCGCTACCACGGCGGTGTTTCTCTCGATTCCGCTTTCTGCGCTGGCGACATTCGTGGTGCTAAACCTAAGTGGCAGCACGATCAACACGATGATTCTCGGCGGATTGGCGCTAGCCTTTTCACGCGTCATTGACAACTCCGTCATTTCGCTCGAAAACATCTATCGCCATTTGGAGATGGGCGCCGCCCCGGCCGCCGCCGCTGAAGTTGGCGGAAACGAGGTGAGCCTTGCAGTTCTGGCCGCCACGCTGACCACGGTCGTAGTCTTTTTTCCGGTCACGTTTCTTTACGGTGTGAGCAAGTTCCTGTTCAGTGCGCTCGCCTTGGCGGTAGTGATCTCGCTTTTCGCATCGTATTTCGTGGCGATGACTGTCATCCCGCTATTTTGTTCCCGTTTTCTGAAAAGTGTGCCGCACCAGGAAGGCTACGGCGAAACGCCTCCCGGAGCGGAGGCGCAGCCACCGGCAAATCTGTCCTGGTGGGACCGGTTCAACCGCGGCTTCAACCGGCGGTTCAATCGTCTCCTGGATTTCTACGAATACTGGGTACGGCGTGCGTTGCTTCGTCCAGGCCGCACGGTGGCGATTCTCAGCGGAGTGTTTTTACTCAGCTTGTGTGTTTATCCCTTTCTCGGGCTCGCCTTTTTCCCTCAGACCGATGCCGGCCAGTTCACTATCAATTTCAAGGTGCCGACCGGAACTCGCATTGAAGTTACGGAACAGTACGTCGCCAAGGTTGAGGACCTGATTCGCAAGGTTGTGGATCCAAGCGACTTCAAAATGGTGGTGTCCAACATTGGCGTCGTCCCCGACTTTTCGTCGCTTTACACGACCAACGCCGGACCCTACACGGCGACGATCCAGGTAGCTCTTAAGGAGCCTCATCGTCTCAGCAGTTTCGAATACATGAATCGCATGCAGAAAGAGATCGCGCGACGTTTTCCAGACGTTAGAACTTTCTTGTCGAGCGGTTCGATGGTGGATGCCATCCTGAACATGGGAATGCCGGCTCCGATTGATATTCAGGTGAGCAGTCCGGATCTGCACCAAATCTACGGCGTTGCGCAGGACTTAGCGAGCCGCATTCGTCAATTACACGGAGTTGGTGAAGTCTATGTTCCCCAGGATCTCAACTACCCTGCGCTACGGCTTGACGTGGACCGAATCAACGCCGGAAAACTCGGCCTGACGCAAAAAGAAGTCGTGGATAACGTCATTACCGCGCTGAATTCGAACTACATGATCGCGCCCAACTATTGGGTGGACTACAAAACGGGCAATGACTACTACTTGACCGTTCAGTATTACGAAAAGGGGCGAGCCGCCATCCATAACTTTGAAGACTTAACGAACATTCCAATCCGCGCCCCCAATCTGAAGGAACCCACCACGCTCGACTCGGTGGTTAAGTTACAGAACGTCCAGACCCCAACCGAGGTTGACCATTATCAGATCCAGCGAGTGACCGATGTTTACGTCACTCCCGCCGGAGAGGACCTTGGAAAAGTCGCTGACTCAGTTCGCGGCGTGATCAAAGACACGAAGATGCCCGAAAACGTGCGGGTCAATCTGCGCGGGATGGTACAGGGCATGCAGGAGTCGTTCCACAGTTTCGCCATCGGCCTTTCGCTTTCCGTAGTTCTTCTTTATCTCATCCTGGTAGCGCAGTTTAGGTCGTTTAAGGATCCGCTCCTCATCATGCTTGCGATTCCGATGGGGTTCATCGGCGTTTTGATCATCCTCCCGTTGACGGGAACAACTCTGAACGTAATGTCGCTGATGGGCGTGCTGATGCTTGTAGGGATCTCGGCTTCGAACAGCATTCTGATCGTGGAGTTCGCTCATCGCCTGGAAGAGCAGGGAAAAGCGGTTGAAGAAGCGGTGATCACTTCCTGCCGCGTGCGACTGCGGCCCATTTTGATGACATCGCTGGCGACCATCATCGGGATGGTGCCGATGGCTATGAAATTAGGCACTGGGAGTGAACAGTACGCTCCGCTGGCGCGTGCCATCATCGGCGGGCTAACGGTCTCGGTGGTTCTCACTGTATTTATCGTGCCAGCTGCCTATCTGCTCGTTTATGGCAATCGCCCCACCGAGAAAAAGGCGTAGGGACGGCGTCCACTATGACGAAGTTTTCGAATCACGGTTGGAGTCGGAATTGATGCCGCGATTCTCCATTCGAAATCCTTACTTCATCATTGTTGTCTGCCTGGTGCTGCTGGTCATCGGGATCACCAGCCTGACACGGATGCCGGTGGATTTGTTTCCCGCGATCAACCTGCCGGAGGTTGTCGTGGCGACTTTCTATTCGGGCATGCCGCCGCAGGATATTGAGACCGACATCACTGACCCCCTGGAACGCTTCTTCACTCTTGCCAGCGGCATTGATCACATGGAATCGCGCTCGCTGTTAGGCGTAAGCATCATTCGAGTTTATTTTCAGCCCGGAACGAATGCCGATGCCGACGTAACCGAACTTTCCAATCTCGCCCTGGCGGACTTGAAGCGCCTTCCGCCGGGCACGCTGCCCCCGGTCGTTTTGAAATTCGACACGTCGAGCCTGCCGGTTGCGCTCGTGACGGTCAAGGGCGAGGGGTTGAACGAAACCCAATTGCACGACTTCGCGCAGTTCCAGATCCGAAATCAGATCGCGGTGGTTCCCGGGGCGGAGATTCCTCCACCTTTTGGCGGCAACTATCGCCAGATCATGGTTTACGTTGATCCCTACAAACTGCTCTCCCGGCAGCTAAGCCCGATGGACATAGTCGGCGCGGTGAACAACTCAAACCTGATTCTGCCTGCAGGCGACGTCAAGATCGGCCTGAACGACTACTACGTTTACTCCAACAGCTTGGTGGACAACATGAAGCAGTTGGGCGAAGTGCCGGTTAAGACCGTCAAGGACTCCTGGGTTTCGGTAAGTGATGTCGGGAAGGCGGAGGACTCGCACCAGATTCAGTACAACGTGGTGCGGATTGACAGCCAGCGCTCCTGCTACATCCCCATCATGAAACAGGGCGGAAATACCAACACTATCGATGTGGTGAATGGAATTCGCGCGCTGGTTGGCCATCTTTACGATATTCCGAAACAGATGGCCGCCAACGTGGTCTTTGACCAGTCGGTTTACGTCAAGGAAGCGATTCAGACCGTTCTGCATGAAGGAATGCTGGGACTGATTCTTACCAGCCTGATGATCTTGATTTTCCTGGGGGAGTTTCCGGGCAACTTCGGCTGTCCTGCTCTCAGTTCCATTGTCAGCGCTGGCTACGTTCGTCGTGCTGTTCATGATGGGAAGCACCGTCAACACGATGGTTCTAGGCGGGTTGGCGTTGGCATTCTCCCGCGTGATTGACAACTCCGTGATCTCGCTCGAAAACATCTACCGCCATTTGGAGATGGGCGCGGCGCCGATGATCGCCGCCGAAGTCGGCGGCGCGGAAGTGAATCTCGCCGTCCTAGCCGCGACGCTGGTTGATGTGGTGGATTTCTTTCCGGTCGTATTTCTCTATGGCGTAGCGAAGTTTCTTTTTTCCGCTCTGGCGCTCGCTTTCTGCCTGTCGCTGCTGGCTTCCTTTGTAGTTGCAATGACGGTCATCCCACTGTTCTGCTCGCGCTTTCTGAAGGCAGTGCCTCACGCCAATCGCGGGCACAAGGAAGGCGAAGAATATGAAGTCGAACCCACCGAAGCCGCCACCCGCTCCTGGTTGGACCGGTTCAATGCGGGATTCAACCGGGTGTTCAACCATGTTCTAAGATTTTTATGAACACTGGGTACGACGCGCGCTGCAACGCCCGGGACTGACGGTGGCAATCCTGGGTGGCGTCTTCCTTGCCAGTCTCGCCATCTATCCTGTGCTGGGTTTGGCTTTTTTCCCGCAAACCGATGCCGGTCAATTCACGATCAACCTGAAGGTCCCCACCGGCACGCGCATCGAGAACACGGAACAATATGTCGCAAAGGTCGAAAAGCTGATTCGCGATAAAATCGGCCCGGATCTGAAGATGGTCGTTTCGAACATCGGGGTGGTTCCGGACTTCTCTTCTCTCTACACGACCAACGCAGGACCGTACACCGCGACGGTTCAGGTTGCTTTGAATGAGCCGCGCCGGCTCAGCAGCTTTGAATACATGGATCAAGTGAAGCGCCAGATGGCGCGCGAGTACCCGGATATTCGGACCTTCTTTTCGAGCGGCTCCATGGTGGATGCCATCCTCAATATGGGCATGCCAGCGCCGATCGACATCCAGGTGAGCAGTCCCGATCTGCATCAGATTTACGACGTAGCGCAGAGGTTGGCAAGTGACATCCGGCAGCTCCCGGGAGTGGGCGAAATCTACATTCCGCAAGACATGAATTATCCTGCTCTCCGCTTGGACGTGGACCGCATTCACGCCGCCGAATTAGGACTCACGCAGAAAGATGTGGTGGACAACGTCATTACAGCGCTCAATTCCAACTATATGATTGCCCCGAATTATTGGGTGGACCGCAAGAGCGGCAACGACTACTACCTCACGGTTCAATACTTTCGAACACGGGCCGGGCGCGATTCAGAACATGGTTGACCTGGGACAAATTCCGTTGCGCAGCCAGAACAAGCACCAAAGCCAGACGATGAACTGCGGCCCCATGCCGCTCAACCGCACCCCTTTGCGACTACAGTCAATCTCGGATCCTACCGAGCCCAAGCCAGCCTGGGGTTGCGGCCATAAATTACCAGTACAGAAGGTTAATGACGGGCGAACTACGCCTCCGGAAAGCCCGGCAACGGTTCTCGATAATGTCGCGCAAGTGAAATACATCGAAACGCCCACCGAACTGGACCATTACCAGATTCAGCGAGTCATTGATGTGTATGTGACGCCCCAAGGAGAAGACTTGGGGCGCGTCACGCATGCGATTCAGAACATCGTGAACAACGCGAACATTCCGGCGAATGTGCGCGTTAATCTGCGCGGCATGGTGGAAGGCATGAACGCCTCTTTCAAAAGTTTTGGTCTTGGCTTTCTTCTCTCATTTGCCCTGCTGTTTCTCATTTTGACCGCACAGTTCAAGTCGTTCGTCGATCCGCTGCTCATTATGCTTGCCATCCCCATGGGATTTGTCGGCGTGCTGATCATTCTTCCCATGACTCACAGTACTTTGAATGTGATGTCGCTGATGGGAGTCCTGATGCTGGTTGGAATTGCAGATTCCAACAGCATTCTCATTGTGGATTTCGCTCACAATCTGGAACGGCACGGTCTGTCCCCCGCCGATGCGGTCATCACAGCTTGCCGTGTGCGTCTCCGGCCAATTCTGATGACTTCGCTGGCCACCATCATCGGCATGATTCCCATGGCGCTGAAATTGGGGACTGGAGCCGAACAGTACACGCCTATGGCACGCGCCATCATCGGAGGACTTACTTCTTCTGTTTTGCTCACGATCTTTATCGTTCCGGCCGCTTATCTGCTCGTGTACGGTCGCGGGAAGCGAGAAGTCGAAGAATCCCGTTAACGAGGACTCTTGCATGAAACGAAGACACTACATTTCGATTGGCATCCTGGCTGCGGCGTCAGCCACCCTAGGCTTCGCCCAAGCGACAATCGCAAGAGACGCCGGCGTGCCGCCTTCAGCCCCAATGCCGCGAGCCGCGCAAAGTCAAGGTGCGGCCAACGCCCCGCCCGATACGATGTCCTCTTCCGGTCCACAAACCAACACGGGAACCTCTTCGTCTCTGAGCTTGAAGCAGGCCGAAGCGCTCGCGATCAAGAACAATCCTCAGATCTCGGCTGCGCACCTGATCGCGCTCGCCTCGCATCAGATCACGCGGGAAGCGCGATCCAACCTGTGGCCCACGGCAGTCGGCAACATCACTGGCGTTGATTCGGAAGCGGGCACCCGCCTCACCGCCGGTTTTTTGAACAACCCGACGGTCTATGAGCGGGCTGCCGCTGGCGTCATGGTCACTCAGCTGATTACGGATTTTGGCCGCACCTACAATCTGATTTCCAGCGCAAAATACGCCGAGAAGGCGGAAAACCAGAATGCCGTTGCCACGAAGGAGCAAATCCTGCTGGCGGTTGACAGGGCCTTCTACAACGCGTTGCAGGCGCAGGCGCTGCTGACTGTCGCCCAGAAGACGGTGAAGCAACGGCAGACCGTCGCCGATCAGGTCGGCGCGCTGTACAAAAGCAAGTTGAAGTCGGAACTGGATTTCAGCTTCGCCAATGTCAATCTTGCCGAAGCGCAGCTCCTCTTGCTCGACGCCGAAAACAACGAAAGTGCCACCCAGGCTACGCTTTCGATGGTGCTCGGGTATTCGACATTGCAGACTTTTCGGCTGGTCGAGGAAACCGGGCCAATGGCTGCACCGCCACCCGCTGTGGACCCGCTGATTGCGGAAGCTTTTTCGATGCGTCCGGAAATACTGTCTCTTCAGTTTCAATACCAGTCGGCAAAACAATTCCAAAGCGCGGAACGCGATCTGCTTTTCCCCACGATCCAGGCAGTGGGCGCAGTGGGATTCACGCCCGTGGGGAATCCGGCGGTGGCTCCTAACGCCAGCGCATTGAACAACGGTTATGGCGCCGTGGGCGCCAACCTCGGGATTCCCCTGTTCAACGGTTTCCAGTACTTCGCCAGGGCCAAGGAGGCAAGTCTGAAAACTCGGGCGACCGATGAACGGCTGCGCGACATGCGCGACTTGATTGCGCGGGATGTCCGCACCACTTGGCTGAATGCGAACACCGCCTATCAACGTCTCTCGGTTACGCAGCAGTTGCTGGATCAAGCCAAACTGGCCCTGGATCTGGCTCAGGCCCGTTACAACTTGGGACTTGGTTCCATCGTCGAATTGAGCCAGGCACAGTTGCAGGAAACGCAGGCGGAAATCGGTTACGCAGAGGCTGGCTACGACTATCGCCTCAGCCTGGCCGTGTTGACTTACGAAACCACCGGAATCTGATACAACGGTCTTTGCACGCGAGCATCATTCGTCTCGCCAGGACATGGGATATCCGCGGGTTGTCTGTCGCCGAGCGTGCAGGTTATAAACTCACCGCGATGCTTCCTTTTGTTCTGTATGTTGCCGCTGGCGCTCTGACCGCAGTTCATGTGTACGTCCTGCTGAGTCTCGGGATTCTGGGGGCGCCTAGCAGCATTTTGGAGTTCGTCGCTCTTTTGGCGTCACTTGGCCTCATCGCCGCGGGCTATGTGAGCCTTTTCCGTTCGCAACTTGCCGCGAGACTCGCGCTGATCGCTGCACTGGGAAGTTGGTGCTTCTATGCACCGGCCACGGTCGCAACCGTCAAAGCAGGACGGCATAGTCAGGTCTTGGCATTTCGAACGTCCGTCTTGCCGTTGCTCGCCGTGATTTTTCTAGTGCTTGCCACTGCGTCCGCGGCGCTTATTAGCTTCAAAGCGAACACGAGCGGCGAGGACGGGAGTTGGTGCCTTCCTGGACGCGCGTCGCGCTCTCTTCGAGTTGTGGTCGGCGTCTGTTCTGTCGCCGTGTTGTTCGGCTTTGCGGCTTGGCTCACTTTCGGCGTGCCGAATTCCAAACGTCCCCCGTCATGGTTTGTGATTCCCGATGGATATGTGGGCTGGGTGCGGGTCCAATTTCAGGTGCCCGGTGCTCCCTCTACTCCCATTGAGAGGGAACACTATATATTCAACATTCCGGCGGGCGGAGTGCTGCAAACCTCTTCACCGGAGAGTTTTGGATGGAGCAAAGACGAGTACTTCTATGATTCCGCCAGTGGCCTGCATGACTTGCGGGCGGACGGCACGAACGGCCGAATGGTGTGGGGACAGGTGAACGGCGAGCACGGCGGTTCCTCAGGCACACAACCATATCAAGAATTCTTTGTTGGAACTGAGCAGCAATTCAGGGCTCTCGCAGGGGAAAAGGGTGTCAGCCCAAAAGCCAAGGCGGTACCGCATTGAGACGAAGCGACTGTCTCTACTCCATAACGAACGCTAGCACCTCGTGGAACGTTGATCCAGGTCGATGGACATTTTGTCCGCGACACACCGGACATTTCAGTTGCCACGGCAGCATTGCGCGCGACTTGTTCGCTCCGCTCGGGTCTGTCTTTTAGCAGGCTGCAAAGCAACTTGGCGTCGTGCTTGATTTTGGGTGGCGCAGCGGTTTACCGCATTGGTTGTGAATGCGGCTTCAGCCGCCGGGGAAATACTACCCGCTCAGGAACACCCTTTCTCGCAGCCCTTATTGAACTCGCCCGTACCTTGCGTCGAGTGCAATATTCAGTTCGAGTACGTTCACGCGGGGCTCACCCATGAATCCCCACTGGCGGTTCTCAGTGTTCTCACGAACCAAGGCCGCGACTTCCTTTTCCGGACTCTTGCGCTCTGCCGCCACGCGCCGAATCTGGAATTGCGCCGCCGCCGGTGTAATATGCGGATCGAGCCCGGAAGCGGACGTCGTCAACAGATCGACAGGGATGGGCACGCTGGGATTCTCGACTCGCAGTTTGGCCACGTCTCCATTGACGCGCGCTATCAGCTGCGCATTCGTCGGGCCGAGGTTGGAGCCGCTGGAAGCGGTCGCGTCGTAGCCTGCCGCGCCTGCGGCGGACGGCCGCGAATGGAAGTAGCCCGGCCCCGAAAAAGGCTGCCCGATCAGCCGCGAGCCAACGATAACTCCGCCGCGCTGGATGAGCTGGCCGTTCGCCTGCTTAGGAAAGATCAGCTGCGCAAGCCCTGTCATCAGTAGGGGATACAGAATTCCCAACAGGANNATCAGCTTGATGCCGATGAACGGGACCACCAATCCGCCAAATCCGTAGACCAGCAGATTCCTTCGCAACAAAGATTCGGCGCTCATCGCCCTGTACGCGACCCCCCGCAGCGCCAACGGAATGAGAGCAACGATGATGAGCGCGTTAAATATCACGGCGGAAAGGACTGCCGACTGCGGCGTCTGCAGCCGCATGATGTTCAGCGCGTTCAGCACGGGAAACGTTCCCGCAAACATCGCTGGGATGATCGCGAAATACTTCGCCACGTCGTTGGCAATTGAAAACGTAGTGAGGGCGCCGCGCGTCATCAGCAACTGTTTACCGATCGCTACCACTTCGATGAGTTTGGTGGGATTCGAATCCAGGTCCACCATGTTTCCAGCTTCCTTGGCCGCTTGCGTGCCGGTATTCATGGCCACGCCGACATCCGCCTGGGCCAGCGCGGGAGCATCGTTGGTACCGTCGCCAGTCATCGCAACCAGTTTTCCGTCGGCCTGCTCGCGCCGAATCAGATCCATCTTGTCTTTCGGAGTCGCCTCCGCCAGAAAATCGTCCACGCCCGCCTCGCGCGCAATCGCCGCTGCCGTCAGCGGATTGTCGCCGGTGATCATGACGGTCTTGATTCCCATGGCACGCAACTGGCTGAAGCGCTCTTGCATGCCGCCTTTGACGATGTCTTTCAGGTAGATTACGCCGAGCGCCCGCTGATTTTCCGCGACCACCAGCGGAGTGCCGCCGGAGCGGGCGATCTGCTCTACGCTCGCCTGAATTTCGCGCGGCAGCGAGGTACCGAACTGATTCAGGTATTTCGTGATCGAATCGACGGCTCCTTTGCGAATCTCGCGCCCGTCCAGGTTCACGCCTGACATACGCGTTTGGGCCGTGAAGGGAACGAACACAGCTTCATGGGCAGCCAGTTCGCGGCCGCGCAGGGCGTAGCGTTCCTTGGCCAGCACAACGATCGATCGGCCTTCCGGTGTTTCATCGGCAAGGGACGAGAGTTGCGCGGCATCGGCCATCTCGGCCTCGGTAATCCCGGGCGCGGGAATAAATTCCGCGGCCTGGCGATTGCCAAGCGTGATTGTGCCCGTCTTATCGAGCAGCAGAGTATTCACGTCGCCCGCCGCCTCCACCGCGCGTCCTGACATGGCGAGCACATTGTGTTGCACCAGGCGGTCCATGCCAGCGATGCCGATCGCCGAAAGCAGGCCACCGATGGTGGTCGGAATCAGGCAGACGAGCAGCGAGACGAGCACGAACACGGTTTGCGGCGAACCCGAGTAAATGGCGAAAGGCTGCAGCGTGATGACGGCCAGAAGGAATATAATAGTCAGGCCCGCCAGCAGAATGTTGAGCGCGATTTCATTCGGTGTCTTCTGCCGCTCGGCGCCTTCCACCAGAGCGATCATGCGGTCGAGAAAGGTTTCGCCTGGGTTCGAAGTGATGCGCACCTTGATCCGATCGGAAAGTACGCGCGTGCCTCCCGTAACGGCAGAGCGGTCGCCGCCGGCTTCACGTATGACGGGCGCCGATTCTCCAGTGATGGCAGATTCGTCAACCGAGGCAACGCCTTCGATTACCTCGCCATCGCCCGGAACGAGTTCGGATGCCGCCACGATGCAAACATCGTTCGACCGAAGCCTCGAACTCGGTACCGTTTCCGTCCCGCCGTTGGCAAGCAGTCGGCATGCCACCGTTTCCGATCTCGCCTTGCGCAGCGTGTCCGCCTGCGCCTTGCCGCGCCCTTCGGCCATGGCCTCGGCAAAATTTGCGAACAGCACAGTGAACCAGAGCCAGAGGGTGATCTGCAGATTGAATCCGAAGCTCTCTTTCCCGCGGAACAACAACACGGTCGTCACCACAGCGCCAACCTCGACCACGAACATGACGGGATTCTTCATCATGGTGCGGGGGTCGAGTTTGACCACAGAATCGAGCAGCGCCCGCCGGATGATTCTTGCGTCCCACAAACTCTTGCTTTTCTTGTCTGCCATCTTTTGCCTCAGAAAGCTCTACGGAGAGTCCCGCGTTAAAAAGTCTTCCCTGCCATCATCAACAAGTGCTCCAGCACCGGTCCCAGACTGAGAGCCGGGAAAAATGTGAGCGCTCCTACGATCACAATGACCGACACGAGCAACACGGAAAACAGCGGCGTCGTCACCGGGAACGTGCCAGCCGAAGCGGGCACCGTTTTCTTCTTCGCCAGGTTGCCTGCAATCGCCAGCATGGGGATGATCATGAAGAATCGTCCCACCAGCATCGTGAACCCGCCCGCGATGTTATACCAAGGCGTGTTACCGTTGATGCCGCCGAACGCGGAACCGTTGTTCCCTGCCGACGACGTAAACAAGTAGAGGATTTGGGTCAGCCCGTGTGGACCCGCATTGCTGATGCTAGAGGTGCCAAATCCCTCGACCGATGAAATGCCCGT